>JANWJG010000001.1 GCA_025449485.1 Nitrosotalea sp.
AGATGGCAATAGGAATCGGCTCCATTTTTACTGCATTTACAATCGTAATGATAGTCCTTGTTCTCCAGTCATACTAGAGTCAAAAGCTCAACAACTGATCGGATCCATTAAATGATACAGTCGAGTTCTTTAGAAACATGGTAATTATCAAGCACCAGCCAATAAATGAGATAATAATTCATGAGCTTGTCAAGGTCAACAGTATTGAGGACTTTCTAAGCATAAAGACCAACAATGTTCCATTGGGTAGTTCTGCACCTCCAGCACGCTGGGCAGATGGCATACTGTATGAACCACAGGGTTTTCCTCCAACACCTGAGATAATCAAGGACCAGATTGAAGGCAAGATACATTTTGCAGCAATAGAATACACCGAGATGCCACAATACAAGCAATATCTAAAAAATAGCAACAACAATGTCCTCTTGCCAATAATTGACATGTCACACAACGAGGCAACAAAACAGATTGCCCAGTGGCTGAAAGGTCAGATAATTTCAAAATAGAATCATTACAAATGAATCCAAATGGAAAAATTAGTATTTTCTAGATTCCTAATTTTTCTTCAATGTTTTCTAGTCTATCTTCAATTGCTTGCAATCTGTCCTCGATTGAGGCATTGCGACCATTTGGATTTTCTCTGATCAGTCTTTGAAATTGTTCTTCAATGATTTGTTTTACTTTATTTTCATCTAGCATTTCCATTTAGGTATACATTCCTTGTTTTTATCAATATTGAATGACATGAAATTCCCAGATTTAGGACAAGATGAAATTGGATCCCTTATCAAATTGGCTACAAAAAAACAACAGACCAGAACTTTGATTCAGAATGTAGTAGCGGATGCTGTATATAGCAAGTTGTTCTAGTAGAAAGTGTAAATGTTGGCACACTATTGACAGATGTTGAGTCTAATGAAATTGAACAAATAGCTATACGATTCTTTCAACAGAATTATTCTTCGTTTAACATAGTAAGCACGATTCTTGAAGATAACGTTTGGTCGGTGAAAGTATTTGTATCCTTATTTGGTAACCAATCAATCAAGACACTTACCATCAATTCTAAAACCGGCCACCTTCTCAAGTGTGAATAAACCCCAGACAACTTACCAGTATTCATCAAAACACTTATTATTTGAGAATAGAAAATTTTCTTAAATGCCAAGCATAGACCAACTGAACAGACCACAAAACAAGCTAGAACCAATCGAAGGGGTCATCGAGAGCATTAGCGAACCAAGAACTGTAAACCTAAAAACTGGTGGACAGGCCCAAGTCGCAGATGCAATGCTAAAAGATGAAACTGGACAGATCAAGCTTAGCTTGTGGGATGCACAGATAAAAATGGTAAAACAAGGTTCCAAAGTAAGAATCGAAAACGGCTACATTTCCACATTCAGAGGCGAAAATGCACTCAATGTTGGAAAGTTTGGAAAACTAGTTGTATTAGAATTTTAGACATATCTGTTGCTAGATTGATTCTTCCCCTTTCTCCAATCTATTACGCCAAGTACTGCACCAGATATTATTACAATAATTCCAATAATTAACAAGAATCCGGCTTCTGCCAATGGCAGTATGTTTTTAACAAATGGCGAATTGGGGTCAGTCAATGCCTTTGATTTTTCTGGGTTTTCTGTGAACAACATAACTACTGTAATTGGCTCCTTGCCCTTGTTTTCTATGTTAAAGCTGTAGGTATCTGCCTTTGGCACATCAAATGATTTTATGAAAATTGGATCATTGTCCGTGAACGAGCCAAACTTGTCCCCAAAGATATTTGAAATTGATATTGCAGCTACATCATTTGGATTATAATCCACAATGTGAACTCCCCACATCAAGGGCACTTGGGCAGCACTTGCAGTATGTGAAAAAGTGTACACGTTACCTGCATCGATTGTTACTTTATCAGATACAGTATCAAAGAGACTTTCTGGCGATGGAAAAAAATCCGCAGTAGAACTATCAGACGGCATTCTTGGCATCACAGAATATGCAATTGATGCGGCAATTACAATCATTACCGCTCCAGTAATTGCAATTATCGGTCCACGTTTTTTCATGGTTAACTAATGTATCCCAGTTTTTTATCATGCGATGACATTGGTAGAGAATCTCCCCCAGCCCTTTGTCCCATTTGTTCTTCAATTGTCTTTACAAGATGTTCTGTATCTTGTGCTTTTTTTGTAATTCCTGCCAAGTCAAGTTTTAGATTCATCATCTTTACCAGCGTTTCAAGTACAATTTTTGATGCCTTGGCATCTACAACATACCCAGATGTTTCGCCAAGAAGGCAGATTCCCGTTATTCCTTTTCGTTTCCCCACTCCAATGATGAGGCCATTCATTCCAGTTATGCTTCCGCTGTTCATTAAAGATACACCATAATTTTGGAATTCATTTACAATTTGTGGGATGGTGCTTGTTCCATAGACTTTGGGAGTCTTGGAAAATGCACCAGTGATGTATGCAGCAAGTGTATAGATTGTTTTTACTCCTAGTTTTTCGCAAATTTTTGCAATCTCTTCTGCCATCTCATACTCACTCTCAGGAGTCACAGGCTGTGCATCGCCACTTAATAAAACAAGGTCATTTGTTGTTCCCTTGGAATAGTAAAATGTATTTTTCATGAGATCAGTTGTTCCATCTGGCTGGATCAGTACCTGTGGAGGAAATGATGATGAAAACATGTTTGCAAATGGAATTGCTTTTAATTCATCTATCATGTGATCGACTGCAAGTTTTCCCACATAGCCGCTTCCCGGAAATCCACAGATAAGAGACGGATTTTTTAGATTTGGCATCTCTGTTATTTCTACAACAATACGTTGAGGAATAGACAATACCGTTACGGAAAAATTAATTCAATATTAATGATACTTAGCTATCATACTAGGAAATTTTACTTTTGGGTATGCATCTATGGGTCTACGTCAGGTGTACCAGAATAGTATGCAGTAACGGTACTATCCTGTGTTGGTATAATGGTTCGATATGGGTTTGTGCTTCCATTTTCCCAGTGGTCAAACTTGGCATTTGTAAAATCTGATACAAATATGGTATAGGTTTTTCCAGATGTTACCACATACGACTTGGGACCAAATCCAGAATTTAGTGTGTGTCCTGTTGTAGAATGCAATTCAGTCCACATGCCAGAAATGACATCTCCAGACATGTCAGCAGTTTTCACAGTCAGAGTCGTGGTGGAATTGTCAGGGGCTGTAGTGTCATAGTATGCAGTAACGGTACTATCCTGTGTTGGTATAATGGTTCGATATGGGTTTGTGCTTCCATCATCCCAGTGAACAAACTTGATGTTTTGATAGTCAGATACAAAGACAGTGTATGTATTTCCAGATGTCACCACATAGGACTTTGGGCCAAATCCTTGAGATATTTTAGTGCCCTTTGAATCATGAAGCTCAGTCCACATTCCCTTTAGTTCATTTTTGGACAGATCAGCAGATCCCATTGTCAAAACCAGGTGATGAGGCACTGGAGGACGAACATCTAGTGCATCCATTAGATCTCCAAAGTAAGGCGGAATGGAATTAAACGGATTTGGCAGAACTCCGTTTGTCACATACATGTATCCAATAGAATTTGATGCATCAGATACAAATGACTTGTCCAAGCCATCAATCCCAAACGCTATGATTGAAAAGTTATTTTTGTCATAATTTTTGTGCCATCCTGCAAGAGATGAAATAGACGGCAGTGTATTATTTTCATAAATTACAATATTATCTACAGTTTTGATATAACTTGGTTTTGTGTCAACTCCTGCATTACCAACTGTAAATGTAAGACCCAGTGATTTTACAAAATTTGTAAGGTCTACATAATAGACTTCATTGCCTGGTACATTTGACATTTGATCAAAGAATATACCGTTGACATTGTACCAGTTTTTGTAGTTTGTTATCTCATTTTTGACGTCTGTACTATTTCTTGTTCCATAGTCTGTGTACACATAACCCAATACAGATATGTCACGTGATTGCATCTTGTGGATACCATCAGCATAATTGTTATTTTTTACGTGTCCTGAACCGTTAAGAGGATTGATTATTACTAACATCGGAACTTTGTGATGTTTTATTTTTTCTTGTACCACATCATGCCATGCATTTCCTGGACTGATATAGAGTGGAAGTATTACTCCAGTTGATGGGTGCGCAGCAAACACTGTTTGTGATAGAGAAAAAACCATGACACTCAATAAAATTACAAAAATTACTTTGGTGTACATGTTCTACCAACCACTGCTTTTCTACATACCATACCACGAGTCATACCACTTAACACGAGTACATGGACCAAAACGAACCACTAGTTAGTAGATACTTTTCGGTCAATGTTTGCTCATTAACAATTATTCTGTTTGGTCAGATATCATACTATGCGTATATTCTTCTATACTGTCCATATACACCAAAATGTATTATACAATAAATGTAAGCAAACGTACTAACTATCGTCTAGATTTTTTCTTTGGTTTTCGTTTTGCAGTTCTAGTTTTTCTTTTAGGTGTTTTTGTTACCTTTCTTTTTGGTGCTTTTTTTGCAGACTTGCGCTTTGCTTTTTTAGCAGGTCTTCGTTTTGTTTTTCTTGCCTTTGCTTTTCTTGCTCTTGCTAGTGCAAGTTGTCTTGCCTTGTTCTTTCTTCTCTGAGCTGCAAGTGCTGCCATTCTTTTTCGTTTCTTGGCTGCAAGTGCCGCAAGTCTCTTTCTTCTCTGAGCTGCAATCTCTGCCACTTTCTTTTGGATTGATGACAATGCAATTCCTACTCGTGTCTCAAGTTTTAGAAGAGATTCAAACTTTGGTCTTAATGCAGCCTCTGCCTTTGTAGCAGCCTTTAGTTGTTCAATCAATGTAGGCTTGAGATGACCCTGTTTTTTTAGTTGGTCTTCGACCTTTGCCTTTTCCTTTTCGCTTGATTCTATTGCCTTTGCTAATCTAGTGTGAGCAGAATCTCTTTCTTTTATCTCAGAATGTAATTCGGATATTTTTTCATCAATATACTTTAGTCTTTCAGCAACAGCATTCTTGTCTTCAGACCCATACTCGCTTTGCTGGGTTGCCTGGTCTTTTGCATCATGTTCTTGCTGTAGTCTACCTTCGGCTGCAATTTTGAGCCTCTCAATGCTTGCCTTTTGGGATAGATGTTGGTTTAAGAGCTGTATTGCATGGTCTTTTGCCCTTGTCAAGTCTTCCTTTCTCTTCTCCAAGGCTACAAGGCCTGATGATGATCTTCGCTTTTTAGAAACAGCCTCTTTTAGTTTACTTTCAACCTGTTTTCGTAATTTGGTTAGCTCCGCCTTTTTCACACTATGTGATTTTAAGATAGCCTCAAGGGATGCCATGCGATTATGAGCCTTTGTAATTGATTAAGTTTTTGTTATGATCAGTATTTGACATACGAGTTAAAATTTTCAACATATTTTTGATCTTTTTAACAAAATTTTGACATGTATCAGGAGTCACCAAGTAGATTTTATTTAGCAAGTACATACCAAAGTCATGGATTTTCATCCATCACAGCTACCAATAGTTCAGTCATTTCAGATCGATGATGAACGAAAGGCCCAAGATCTTGCAGACCAGATGGTGCAACTTGGTTTTTCAACGCAAAAGGGCGCATTCAAAGTAATCATGCCAAAGGAGCAAAAGACTGCAAAGAAGATAGGTTTTACAATTATGAATGAACTTAATTTCGGATTGAAAAAAACAAAACAAGAACGCGATGTAAGATATTGGATATACAGCCATGATGAAAATCACTATGCCATGGTTCTGATAAGCTCCAAGGTCATGGAAGAGCTAGGTTTTTGATCTATCAAAGATAAGTTCTATCTTTAGTTTTCTGGATACAATATTTGCAATCAATAATCCAAAGACAGCACCAGCAACTATGGTCAATGGATATTCTTGCAACAAGTATAACCTACTTATTGATACCACTGCAGGATATATCCACAATAGATAGCATCCACGCGGAAATCTCCTAGATAATGCATATCCAATGATAAATGCAAATATTGTTGCCCTCACTGTATCTCCTGCAGGAAAAGTACCCTCAATCCCAC
>JANWJG010000002.1 GCA_025449485.1 Nitrosotalea sp.
CAGTAGGCGGTACCGGTGTGTTAGTGCCTACATCCACAAATCCAGTCATCCAAGGATGAAACAGGCAATAGTAATTGTACAAACCAGTCTTGTCAAAAGTATGAGAGAATGAGCCGCCTTGTGCAATTACTCCACTATCCACCCTACCATCAAACCCAAGTCCTGGTTTTCCGGTTGTGACGGTATGCACTGCAGTGTCATCGTTTTTCCATGTTACGGTGTCATTGACTTGTATGGAAAGGTTGGATGGAGATAATGAGAATGGGACGTTTTGGTTTGATGCCCCAAGAGGAATTGTGACTGGAATGTCTGCAAAAGAGGTAGAAAATGTAACACATGCCATGACTGGTAAAATGAGCAATATCCAAGATCTAGTAGAATTCAATGCAACATATGTCAATTTTTTTTATTTTAGGCTTGCTTATGATTCCTACTAGTGGTTTTCAAAAACAACCGTAGGCGTGCCTATCTTTTTGAAAAATACAATCTTTACAAATTTGTGCAAGACATGCCATACATTTTAGAGCAAGAGAGTGTTGTAAGATAAAATACTTGCGCAGTTTTCCTTAGTAACTGATTTAGGTTTTCAAGTTCATTGCGTGTTGACATGAAACCTTTGTTGATTGCAACATTGCTTGGAGTAGCTTCAATCATGATATTATTACCGGTGGCAAACGCATTGACGCCAAGATCAGACTTTAGTGATAACGTTAGCACATACAGGTTATTTTCCAGTACAAAAGTATGTGGAGATCATCTCTGCAAGCCCGGAGAATGGAACAAGTGGATAAACAATTTGTTTTCAAGTCAAATTAAAAAATTCAGTGATCTAATAGGAATGAAAAATCCATCATCAAATGGTATCAAGAAGGCATCATATGATACTAAAAATGTCCTTCACACATCAAGTGGAGACATAACTAGAATTAACACATTTAGCATGGACGGCGGAAGATTTACCTCGTTCATATCAGTGACCAACAAGGGTGCAATTGACGTAAATCATATCGCAATATCTCAGATAAACCCAGATGTCAAGGTACTCAAAGCATGGATTACCCCTCAATGGGATTCCAGCATAGCTCTGTACCAGACTAGTTTTGATACATCAAAAACATCACTTACCCAAGGACAAACGCTCAACATTGTCATAGTTACAGATGGCAAACCGGCATTTAGCCTAGATACGCTTTCATCCAACTAGATGGTACAAAAGTTAATCTCACAGTGGCATACCATCATTTCATTGAAAAAAATAATAATTCCATCCATACTATTCCTAGTCATTTCCCCACTTGTCATGTCTGGAAATGCCTTTGCAGATTTTAATGCAACAAACGGCAAGTATTTTTGCAATACAAAGGACCTGGATGCTGAAAGATACGGTTATTCCTATTTTATCTACCAGGAGAATAGATACTGGGAAGGCGAAAGGCCAGAAGATATTGCCGCCACCTTATTGAAGACCAGTTTTAGCAGTACAATGTTAGATAACCTAGGCAAGGCATACCACTGTCTCAAAGATAACAATATTGATCCAGATTCAGTGCAAAAAATACCCACATACTTGTTGCAAGGATTGAATTTGGCAAAAGAGCAAAATCCTGAAAAATTTGCACAGATTGCCCCAGACTTTTCTAACTATGTACCAATTCCAGAGTTTGGCACACTT
Organism: Nitrosotalea sp.; assembly: GCA_025449485.1. Classification (GTDB taxonomy): domain Archaea; phylum Thermoproteota; class Nitrososphaeria; order Nitrososphaerales; family Nitrosopumilaceae; genus Nitrosotalea. The sequence goes on from JANWJG010000002.1 coordinate 1,673, forward strand.
GCAGGCGTGATTATTGTCATATCAATAATTGGTGCAATAATAATTTCAAAAAGAAATATCCTATAGACGGATACGTTTGAGTTGTGAAGATAATACAACTAGAGTCAATACAGAAACAACAAGTGCCACAGATGCCATAGTACCAAACTCTGGAACTGCATTTGTTCCAACTATGTCTATTTGATGAGTGCTGTGGTGATAGTTAAGCTCAAGTGTTGTTTCAGTATCTGTATCAGCAGTTGCTACAACATCACTTTGTGCCATGGCTTGACCATCAATCATCACAGTCAAATCTCCATTAAGCAAAGATTTGGGAATTGTTATCTCTGTTACACCCTTTGTTCCAGAATCGCCCTGAACTGTAAAAGATAGTTTCTTGTTTTGTTCATCAAAATTAAGATTGGTTACACTTGTAGAATTGCTTGCAACTTGAACGTCAAAATCATGCCCTTCTGCCTGTACGCTCATTGCATTTGGAGAGACAACAACAATTTTTGTTGTACTTTCCAATGTACCCTTTGTCTTGAGTGCTAATGTATTGAGTACATCTGCACTGACATCTGCAGTTACATCCACATCATATGTACCCTTTTTAGCGTCAGAAGGCAATTGAAATTCTGCAGAATACTTGCCACTTGCATCAACTTGACCCTTGCCGTCATAGACCACGTTTCCGCCATTATCTTTTACCTGAATTGATACTGTGTTCACAGTGCCAAGTGATGCCATCAAGTCGGACCAAATGGAACCGTCTATTGTCACATTATCTCCAGGTTTGTAAAGATGTTTTTGAGATTGGACTGTAAATTCATCGTCAGAGTTTGCAGAAACTTTGTCATATGCATTTTTGTAATGTCCGTGCATTTCAGATTCATTTGCACTTGCGTGGTAATTTTCATTGGATTTATCCTGAGACTGGGTAACAGATGCATTTGTACTAGAATCGAATTTGCCTGACATCTGCATACCAGAGCCAGATTGGCCTGACATGTTCACGTCAGAAGAAGAATTTTCTCCAATAGTAGATTTTCCAGCCTGTATTTTTGTGGAAAGATCAGAAGAAGAGTCCATGCCATAATCAGCAGATGCATAAGGAGCAAGATGCATGATGCCAACCAAGCCTGCAAAAATGCCCAAGATCAGAATAATTTTACCAGATCTATTGTATATGCCATTAATGATATCTGACTTACCAAGATATCGCATTGTTTGGAGTATAGGAATTTACTATAAAAACAGTTTGTAAGAATGTTCTATGCCCAGATTTAAGAGTAAAATGACAGCTATGAAGTTGTCTCATACAAAAATCAAAAAATTGTTCTAGAAGAATTTTCCAGCCACCTTAAAAGTCATCTATACCAGATACGATCGAATTGCAAGACACAAGACATGAGGCAGAAAACCCACAAACTGTTTCATCAGAGGCAATCAATACACTATATGATGAAGGCAAACTTCTCTTGTGCATGGGCAAATATGAAGAGGCATTACAGTGCTACGATAGACTTTTGGAGATATCTCCATCATCAAAGAGAGCATTAGGTTACAAAGGATTAGCACTCTTCAAGCTAAAAAGACATGCAGAAGCTTCCCAGTGTTATGAAAGAGCTCTTAGCCACTAGAGGATATGATAAATCAGTACAATGGTTTAACAGTATTACCAATAAACTACATAAGAGTACATACCCCATAGATAGATTCGTTATCAAAAGATGTTAAACTATAATTGATCAATTGCTAGAATAATTTGCGTTTAATCTTTAAAACGGATAGTGTCATACACGAAAAACAAGTGTCAGAGATTACTCCCGAGCGATTACAGGTCCTAGCCCAACTTAATCGGCTAAACAATATTATCGCTCCCTCTATGTTTATCATTTACAAATAGGCATAGAGACACTTTTTTATTATTAATTTAATGGAAAAAAATAGGTATTACGACACTAGAGGTCTACCACACTTGGAACATGTTATATGAAACATCTCCATGTACACTTGTTGTTTTGTGTCAACTTCGATACATTGTTTTCCACCTTCTTTGCATAGGTGACAAAATTCTTGCTTCATACAGTATTATGGCATTTCAAAGATATAAGATTGGAGCAAAAAAGTTTAGTACCGGATGTTTTTACGAACTGTCAACATTTAGGATAACATAGTTCTAAGGTGATAGTTCACAAAAACACTTACTTGGAATACTTTTCTAGGACAGCTTGCTCCCCAATATCTTGTATTTCAGTCAAGAGATCATCTAAAAGTATGAGGCTTTGCGAGATCAGTTCTTTTGTCAGTTTTCCACTAGCTGTCTTATTTTTTAGCACTAGTTTTTCATTATATGCAAAATTAGAGAGGCTGATACTATCTTGCATGTTTAGATTCACATAGAATTTCACATAGTCAGAAACAGTTCTGATACCCATGAATCAAAAGTACGATTTCCCAGTATTTGATTCAGTCGTCTAATCAGTCAGAGAATAAAACATCTCAAGACACATTTCTCACAATCTAAACCTGGTTTTACTTGGAAAGTACAGTTCCTGCCTGTATTGTAGAGTTTGGAGGCACAAAACGTCCTGGAAGAATTATTGTTCCTGCACCAATAGAACTACCACGTCCTATTACGGAACCAAACTGGTCTAGTCCTGTAGAGACAAGCACACCATCTAACTTGTACCGGATTGTTTCCTTGTTGAGTAGCACATTGGTTGTCCCTACAAAACCTCCTAACCAGCAGTCTTGGCCAAGTATACTGTCCAGTATCACATCAAGATGTGCAACTCTTGTGTTTCCCATAAAAAACGATCTTGCAATTTCGCAATTAAACCCAATGACAGTATCATCACCCATCATGGAATGTCTAACAAGACTGCTTGTACCAATTTTCGTATTCCTTCCAATGTATATTGGACCGATTATTTTTGTAAAGTCATCAACTGATGCACCGTCATCTATTATGCATGGACCTTTTACTATTGCCGATTCTGCAACAGACGAGTTTTTTGAAATCATTGTTGCAGTAATGTCTGCATTTAGAACATCATGCATTACTTTTAGAATATCCCATGGATAAACCATTTTACGGGTAACATAGACATCGGTCCCTTTTGGTTTTGTGATAACAGAATTCATTGGCATCTTTACAGAATCAGATGGGACCTCTCCATTGTTTTTGGACTCGTCAATTTGAATAGAAGGAAAATTTTCTTGGATCATGTTAGATATACTAGAAAAATTTTCAGGCAAGACTATGTTGCTTATATCATATTTTAGAGAAAGTAGTTTTTCTATATTATACAGTATCAGTGGCTTACCCATGATACTCAGCATGGCTATCTTGGAATCATCCTTGGAGTAGAAAATATCATCAAGCCAATTTGTGGTAGTTTCAATAACCAAAGTTGTTTTCTTGCTTGTGTTTAGGTTGGTGGCGGTCTCATTTTGTAGCATGCTACCACCGACTTAACAGAATCAGAGTCCTAGTCCCAATAAAGTGTTGACTTTGTAAACATCACCGCCAAAGATATTCACTGGACTTGGTGTTGATGCAAGCTGTATTCCACTTGAACTATACACTTTGATGTATGCAGCAAGTGGCATGTGGAACTGTCCTATTGTAAAGGATGCAGTACCAGAATTCACAGGCGAAGTTGCAAGGACCTTGCCTGTTGGATCCACTAGGTCTACAGTAGAAGCGAGAGCAGGATTGTTGGTCACCCGGACAGTTTCGTCAGTTGTTGCATAGTAGTCAGTATAACCTCCAGTTAGAAACTGACCAGCATAAGATGTCTGTGGTTCTAGATATGTGTTAAATGGTGCAGGCATTTGCAAGTTCAAAGTATTGTTAGTGTACACATTCACACCGTCCATGTACACTTTGAGGAAATTGTTTCCATTTGTGATTATTGTACAATCTCTTGTTAGTGGCTGATTAGCACTAGTATCTGCCCATAGAGTATTGAAAGTTGTGGCTTGATTTGCATTACCTGTTACTGAAACTACTACCCAAGTAGTTCCCCATTGACTAGTACTAGTTGTACATGTGACATAGTTTACTGATGATTGCGGAGTAACTAGTGTCTGAACATACATTCCATTTTCATACCATTGTGGTACTGGTAATACTGGTAATGATCTAACAGGGTTTGTTATGACAGAGTGGAATAGCATTGCATTAGTATTTGGACTCTCAGCATAGTATCCAGCCCATGCACCATCAGTCTGAGCTTGTATTCCTATGTGAAATCCTAGCAAGTCTTTGAAAAAGTCAAATGTTGCATTTCTGGCTGGTGCATCTCCTCCATACACCCAATACTTGTGCTCTGCTTGTAGTTGTTGTTGGCTTTTGGTTTCATTGTTTAGCGGATCAGATGCTACTAATCCAGATTGAACTTGGTTTATCGAATAAAGAGAACCAAGCGGTGGTGCAATAGGAACGGTACCTAGATTTGGTATGCTTGGTACAATGGGTGCGCTTGTACCGGGAATTGGAAGAATGTTACCAGGTATTGGCACAGGACCACTTGCAGATGCAGCTTGTGCTGCAGGATTTGTAGTCAATGGCGCTATCATAATAGAGAGAACTATAATGGTAAACAGTACGTTAACTTTTAACATCTGACACTATCTAATGTCTGATGCTTATCTCACTATGCGGTAAAAATTCTAGTAAATTACTCTAGAAAAATATAATGAAGTTATATTCTTGATAACCACATAGAACACGCCTATAATGTATGCACAATATGAAATCAAATGTCGGATTTTTTTTATAGCATGATAACAAATAGGAAAAATATGATGTCGTACAATTTGAGGGGTGCACTTTGAGAGTGACAGAATTTACAGAGCATTATGATGACAAGTTAGAGGAGAAAGTGGATTCCAGCAAGGCACAAGAATTGGCCAGGAGATTTCTTGGTCAATACCACAGCGTAATTGATACCAAAGCAGTTTTGGAAGACGGCGTATGGATTGTAACAGTGTACCTGGGTTTTTCAAATACCCAGACCAAACAAGTAAAAATAGACGTAGATTCAGGCAGAATACTTGGTTATACGTGATTTGTTAACAAATAGTCCACAATATCAGAAAATTGTGTGATTTCATGATTTTTAGAATCAAGGTTCATAGGTATGACTAAGAATATTACCAGTTGATCGGTCAATTAGGACCTTTCGAGTTTTCTTATTCATCAATCCCACATCAAGTACAACCACCCAAACGTCACCTTCCAAAGTTGCAGATCTAAAAGTAACAGGAGAGTTGTATTGTTCAAGAAATTTTATTGCTATCCCTTTTGCTATAATAGGATCATTTACTTTCACACAATAATACCTAGACATGTACATTTTTTAAATATTGCAGTAAGAATGTTCTATTTTATCAAGAAACATCTTGTTGAAGATCAAATCTCATTTTTTTGCTGTTCAGAACTATTTTCATTTATTATCCAATAGTCCTCACCATTAATATCCCATATGTACGGTTCATTTGTTTTTTTCATAATTTTTGTCATATAACTTTCTGACAACATAACATTATACAATTAGCCTGACAATCTTATGTAAATTTCATCCATAATCAAAAAACCATTAAAATACCTCAAGGGATTGGGATGTGAGAAGAATCGATATTAAAAATTCTATAGAAGAATATTAGAAGAAGAATAAATAAAACCAAAATAGAATTTATGTATGAATATTCTTGCAATAGGCGCACATCCAGATGATATTGAACTTGGATGTGGTGGCCTGCTAATAAAATCTGCAAGACAAGGCCACAATGTCTACATGTACTCTCTTACACGAGGAGGGGCAGGAGGAGACTCTAAACAGAGATCAGAAGAGTTGGCAAGGTCAGCCAGATTTATCAAAGCAAAACAGTTATGGATTGACAATTTTGAGGACTCTAAACTAACAGTGAGTAACGATTTGATTAATCACATTGAATTTTTCATCAACAAGGCAAATCCAGATCTCATTCTCACCCACTCACATGGTGATGTGCATCACGACCATAGAGCTATTGCATTGGCCACATTGGAGGCTGCCAGGTTTAATTCCAATGTGCTGTCCTATGAAATTCCCCTTAGCCGAAACTTTGACCCAAAAGTATTTGTTGACATATCTGAGGTAGTCAATGAAAAAGTAGAACTAATTGAAATTTTTTGGTCCCAGCAAAGTAAGTTATACCTCAAGTCAAATGCAATCAAAGGATTAGCAGAATACCGCGCTCTTCAAAGCAGACTGAACACTTCAATAAAATATGTCGAAGCCTTTGAGGTGATGAAGATCTGCCTTACCAACGATTTCAAACTATTGACAGTCCCATACGAAAAAATAACAAATGAAAAAGCAGTTGCCAATCTAGATGAAATTCTGGAACTTGCTTGAATTCTTCAAGAGTTGTGAAGAATGTTTGAACCTACAGGCGCCATCGAGCGCAGTGTAATGGGATGGGGAAATCGCGGATGGGTAGAGATAATTGAATTTATACTTGAAACATGCATTGATGGTGCATTAAAGACGCATATCATGTACAGGTGTAATTTAAATTCAAAACAAATAACCCAGTATGTAGAATTTCTCATTGGTTGTAAATTACTAGAGGGAAAATCAGAGTCTCGTAGATCAAAACGACACATATACAAAACAACAGAATTGGGAAAAAAATACATTAATGCATACAAACAGCTTTACGACATATTCAACTAGCTTGTCAGCGGTGCAATTGACATATCACTTTCTGAAATAACTTTCATGCAATCTGGGCCAACATTGACTAGCATGTCAATTATTGAAAGATCAGGTACAAATGAATCAGACAAGCGCTGCGCATATGGCTTGGCAGTATAATTTTGATACTCTAATCGCATATTGTTTTTTTCAAAAAGATTTTCATCCATATAACTTCTGCCCCCAATTCCAGAAACATAAGTATCAGCTCCAACTGCTTTACATAGATTGATTAGTTTTTCAGTTGATGTTCCAGGAGCATTCAATTCTGAGCTTTTTATTATTTCTACTTTGATACCAAGGATATCAGTTACTTTTTTTAATATTTCAAAATTTAATTCAAAGAGATAATGCCATTCTTTTTCATAGATATTTTTGAAAAAACTTTCATATTTTTTGAAATATTTGGTGTTTGCATATGAATGATAAATTTTCTTCCAGTGTACATCCCTCCATGATATGTCATTGTTAATTTCTACCTGTAGGTTTGGCAAAAATTTATGATCCTTATTTATTGGAACAGTTATCCAAGTCCATCCATTTGTTGCCATTATTTTGTTCCTATTTGTAAACCGTTTATCGTATTGAGTATCATCCATTATGATAAATACATCAGAGATACTGAGTTTATGAAAAAACCCAGGATATGGAAAATACTGAGGTTGGTGTATGGCAGCTTTCAACTTGATAAATCATGCAGAAAATCGGTTATAACCAGATTGGTATATTTTTATAGAACTTTCTTCATTTGTGCTTAAAATACACGTATAATCAAAAATGATGTCATTATTGCATGAGTTATTCATAAAATAAACAAATGACAAAATGTGGAAAGATGGTTGTTATTTCCATCAACATCTTTTCGAATAGGTCTATGCAATTTCGGCAATTCGGACCTTTGCATCATCGGATACAACATTGTTGGCATGTGGATTTCGTGTCTGCATAAAATCAATTCCAGAAAGACAGGATAGATGCAAGTGCTCTTCAGTTTTTCTTGTACATTTGGTACATATACGTCTTATAGGTTTTCTGCATTCTGGACATATTGAGAAGTTAGTTAGATCCGCACCACAGAATCTACACAATTCATCGCGCATTTGATTCAGTATTTTTTATGATTAATAATAGAATCTCCCTGCTATGGCAAGTAAAATTCTTAGGTAACCATCATCAGTATGTCAATTCCTTTTTCATGTCTCGAAATTTCTTATTATACAAAACACTTCCCCGCTCTGTTAAAAGTACTACCTCAAAACCATCATCATTTTTTTCTTTTTTTATCAGATCCATGACCTCCATCCAGTCCAGATATCTACAGCATTTATCATAACTCAAATTGCATTTTGCGGAGATGTGTGTCTTTTTCAGTTTGCTGCCATAATACAACAATCTGACAAGCCTTTCAATAATTTTCCAATCAATCCTTTGAATTTCATTTTTAATTTTAGATACACGAAGGTGTTTGATCTTTTCAATTTTCATAAGAGGTCCTAAGACGCGTTTTCAGCGAACAGCAAAAAACATTGCGCACATTCACTATGAAGTTATCATATGAAATAGAAGACATCTAAAAACAACCCACAATATGTAATCTTTATACATCATTGTTATAAAGGGGGTTAAAAATAGAACATTCTTCTACAATAATAAAACAAATTATTTTTATAACAGGGATGTATGAAATATTCAGTTGAAGTATCGTAGTAGGACAGACATAGTGGCAATGATATTACAATCTGCCCACAATGGAGTAACAAAAACCAAAATAATGTACAAGGCATATCTGTCATACACCCAAGTAAAAGAATACTTGTCATTTCTACAAGACAATAACCTAATCAAATACGAGGAAGGAAATCAAGTATACAGAATAACAGACAAGGGAAGAAACTTCCTAGATGCATATGACAAGATAAACGATCTAATCACTACCAAAGTAGATGACAAGATGCTCAGAATGTAATTTAAAAATCACATTTTAGAATTATTTACATTTCATTTTATAAAACAATAGACTTTGTGACTATGATTGTAATGTAAGTTTTTTCTCGTACATTATTATCATTAAAAATTATCTATCAATCTAGCGAAGTACTTTAAAACCAGCAACCGTTGATCAGGTTAATGTTAATTCAAAGTAATATGAGAGAGACGAATCTAGACACATGCATTTCATGCATGGGAAAATTAATTTTTGATCTTGAAAAAAATGAAAAAATATGCAGCAACTGCGGAATAGTGATAGAGTATGATTCTGATCATCATCAAAACTATGACTTGGAACATTCAAGCAGCAATGAACCTACATCATCAATGATGTATGACATTTCACTTTCAACTATAATTGATAAGAAAAACGTAGATGCAAGCGGAAAACAAATCTCCGGCGGTTTTGAAATGGAAAAACTGAGACGGCTCAATAAATTTACAATCTCAAATGATTCAAAAATTAGAAATTTGAATAAAGCTATGACTGACATTCGTAGAATAACAGGAATTTTAGGATTTGGAAATTCGATTGCAGAAAGGGCATCATATATTTATCGCAAAGCATTAAACAAGGACCTAATCAGGGGCAGGTCCATTACTGGAATATCAGTAGCTGCGATTTACATCGCATGTAAAGATTTTGGAGTAGCATTTCCAATAGACAAGATTGGAGAGCACGTAGAAAACCTCAGTAAAAAGACAACAGTACACTATTACAAGTTCTTGCTAAGACAGATGAAAATGAGTGTAAGCATACCGGAACCCTCACAAAATGTGTCAAAGATTGCAGCAAGATCAAAACTTAGCGGCAGAACCCAACGAAGGGCATTAGAGATACTGGACCAAGTTGGAGACGATCCAATAGTAATTGGTAAAAAACCCATATCTCTGGCGGCAGCTGCACTTTACATGGCCGCACTTGAGACCAGAGAATATACAACTCAGCTAAGACTAGCAGTTGCTGCAGAGATTACCACGATAACCATACGAAAAAGATATCTGGAAATCGTGCAGATATTAAAAGAAAAGTCATTGCCAGTCATAGACCAAAATGTAAAAGATGAGTTATTGGAGAAGTTTACCTCTTCAGACACAGTTCAGATTATCCAGCAACCAAATGCAAATGATCTAAATTGTGTTCTAAACTAGTACATTTTCCAAGCAAAATCAGTCCGTATGAATTTACATCTACCATTACTCAGACAATAGAGACTCTAAAAAAAGAAAGAAGCGACAGCAAGATACAAAACGGCAGAGTTAAAGGTGATTGTGTGTGGCTAGAGATTCCAGAAAATCTTGTGCTCATTAGTGACATACATGGAGATCTTGAATCATTATATAAAATTCTAGATGAGATTAATTTTGAAGTATTTTTGGCAAATAAAAATAATAAAATAATATTTCTGGGCGATTACATAGACAGAGGATCAAACTCTGTCGCTGTTTTGTATACAATATGCAAGCTAAAACAGACATATCCACAGTCAATAGTCTTGATGCGAGGGAATCATGAGGCTGTAGAAGAATTTCCTTTTCAATCCCATGATCTACCACAAAGAATCAATGAATATTTTGGAAACGATGAAAGTAAAAAAATACACTCTTTGGTGTCAGCATTTTTTAAATTGCTCACAGTCATGACTATCATAGAAAATCAGATATTGATGGTTCATGGTGGATTGCCAACGTACGTAAATGATCCCATTTATGAAATGTGTTTTCCCTCAAGCAGAAATAATACACTGCTTTTGCTCGAAGACATACTGTGGAGCGATCCACGACCACTGGAAAACAAAGAGTGGGAGACCTCAAGACGGCCTTTTGGAAAACATTTTGGAAGTTCCATTACACAAAAATGGCTAAAACTCGTACAAGTAAAGGCCCTAGTCAGAGGACATGAGCCATGCAACGGATACAGAGTAGACCACGACGGGATGATTCTCACATTATTTTCCTGTAAGGAGTCATATCCCAAATTTGAGGCAGGATATTTGTACATAAAAAATAACGAGTTGTCATTAATTCAGGACGCCACAGACTTGTCCTGCCATGTCAGAAAGTTAAGTTAGCTTTGGTAATATGCCACCAGAGTAGTAGCCTGAGTTGGCGTGATTATCCTATCAGGATTTGTATTTCCATCACTCCAGTGATCAAAGACATAGTTTTGATAGTTTGATACAGTTACAGTGTATTGATTTCCAGTAGTTACGGTAAAAGTCTTGGTGGTATATCCTGTCTGGATTGTTGTTCCTCCAGAGACAAGTGTGGTCCAAAGTCCACTGATAACATTGCCTGAAAGATCCACTGTCTTGACCTTTAGTGATACCTGTCCACTAGAATAGAATTCAGTGAGTACGGTATTTTGTGTTGGTGTGATTGTTTTTGAAGTGGTTGTAGTTCCATCATTCCAGTGATTGAATACATAGTTTTGATAGTTTGATGATACTATAGTATACGCATTTCCAGATGCTACCTTGAATGTGACTGGAGTGTATCCAGTTGCCAAGGTTGTACCGTTTGATGCATGAAGTTCAACCCACATTCCAGTAAATGACACTCCTGCAAGATTTGCAGAGTTTACAGCAATTGATACTGTACTACTGGATGATACAGCCAGAGTTGTTCCAGAAGCAGTATTGGATGCAGCACTTGTACCTACAGAGTTTATTGCAGATACACGATAGGCATATGCTGTATTTGCAACAAGAGCAGTATTAGAGTAGGTTGTTCCAACATTACCAGTGTTTGATACCAGTGTACCCCAAGTGGAACCACCATTAAGGGATCTGTCAATTTGGTAGCCAGTAATTGCAGAGCCGCCGTTGTTTGATGGTGCTGTCCAGGAGAGATTGATTTGTGATGAAGAGACGACACTATCTGTTAGTCCTGTTGGAGGCTGCGGTGCAGTTAGAACGGTAGTTGAAGTAGTTGTTGCAGATACAGTTCCAGATGGACCACTTGTTCCAATGGAATTAATTGCAGAGACGCGATAAGTGTAAGCGGTACTTGCTGCAAGTCCAACATTGGAGTATGTTGTTCCAGCACTACCAGTGTTTGATAGAATTACACTCCATGTAGAACCACTGTTAGTTGATTGTTCTATCTTGTAGCCAGTAATTGCTGAACCACCATTGTTTGATGGTGCAGACCAACTTAGGTTAATTTGCGATTGTGAAATTGCACTAGCAGTTAATCCAGTAGGAGTTTGTGGTACAGTGACTACAATACTTGTAGTTGCAGATGCAGTATTAGATACAGTACTAGTTCCTACAGAATTCATTGCGGAGACGCGGTAAGTGTAAGATGTACCTGCAGCAAGACCTGTGTTTGAGTAAGATGTAGATGATGATGCAGTATTTGCGACAAGTGTAGACCAAGTGGAACCTGCATTAGTTGATCTGTCAATTTCGTATCCAGTAATTGCAGAACCGCCATTGTTACTTGGTGCGGTCCAAGAGAGATTGATTTGTGATGTAGATACAGAATTAGCAGTCAATCCAGTAGGAGCCTGTGGTGCAGTTGGACCCGCAGAGCCAGTATCAAGGTCTGCAACTAGAGTACCAAAGTATGGAGGCACTGTATCATACGGATTGTCCAACACATCGTTTGTGAGGTCAATGTATCCTACATAGTTTGAAGCGCTACTGAGAAAACTTGTAGATATGGAATTTACGCCAAAGGCAATCATGGAAAAGTTACTCTTGTCATAGCTTGTGTGCCAGCTTTGGAGTGCAGATATCGGAGGAAGTCCTGGGTTTTCATATATCATGAGATTGTCTACTGTTCCAATGTATGAAGGAAGTGTATCTGTTCCCGGATTGCCCACGGTCATGGTGTATCCAAGTGATTTTGCATAACTTGTTAGACCAGAATAGTAACTTTCTGGACCTGACCAGTTTGCCATTTCGTCAAAGAATATTCCATCTATATCATACAAACTCTTCCAGGTATCCATTACAGACTTGACAGAGCTTGCAGAGTTTGATGCATATCCTGTTGCATCATAACCCAGTACAACGACTCCTGCAGCATGGAGTTTTTGTATCCCGGACACATAGTTTGAATCTCGAGAACTGCCTGGACCATTATTTGGATTAATTATTGCGACTACAGGTACTGATGGGTGTGCAGATTTTGCCTGTGCAACCACATCCCATGTACTATCAGGATAAGTGTAAAGTGCGATCATTACCCCCGTTGAAGATGCAGCGTGGGCCTGGTGTGGTAGAACAGTTAATGGAGTTGTAACAAGCAACAAGATTGCAAGCATTCCCATAAATTTACTAGAAGATTGTTCTATCATGTTATACCTCATAATTGTTCTATCATATAAAAAAAAGTCGTACAAGAAACATGAATTCAAGTTCCATTTTGAAATTTAATCATAGAAGATTTTACCATAAGACAAGTACTGTGTATTTATGTTAAAGTAAATAAATTAAGAATTACAATTTGAAAACATGAAACGATCTAATGTTTTAGTAACAGCATCAGGTGGAATAGTTGCACAGGGAATTATAAAATGTCTCAAGCTTTCAAACAAGCAAAAAAAGTCCAGTACAAATTACAAAATATTTGCAACAGACGTTAGTGCCAAAGCTCCCGGACTGTACAGAGTTGATGTAGGACTGTTAGTCCCACCTGTTACAGACACACATTATCTAAACTTCATCATAAAAACATGTATCACAAAAAAAATAGATGCAATTTTCATAGGCTCTGATGAAGAACTGGTACCACTAACTATGGCCAAACGTGAGATAGAGGACAAAACAGGTACAATTGTCATATCAAATCCCATAGACGTGGTGTTAAAATCAACAGACAAGTGGAAAACATATGAATTTTTAAAGAAAAATAACCTGCCTTGTGCTGACTCGTCCCTTCCACAAGACCAGGATAAATTTCTCAAGGAGCACAAGTTTCCCATAGTTATAAAACCAAGAGAGGGTCATGGTTCTTTACATTTTTACATTGTTAACAATGCAAAGGAGTTGGACCATGCTGAGAACGCAATTCGGAATGCAGGATGGAAACCCCTATTACAAGAATATCTAGAGGGAAAGGATTCTGAATTTACAACAGGTGTAACAGTGGGCAACGACGGAAAAGTAATGTCGTCAATCTCAATGAAAAAGACCCTAAAGAGCGGACAGACCTACAAGGCATTCATAGATAGCTACAAAGATATTCGCAAATCTGCAGAACAAGTGGCACTCAAGATAGATGCAAGGGGAGCTATTAACATCCAGGCAAAAATGATCAAAGGAAAACCAAAGATATTTGAAATCAATGCACGATTTTCTGCAACAACTCCACTCAGAGCAGTTGCGGGAATAAATGAACCAGACATTGTTTTTCGTAACGTGGTACTAGAGGAGAAGATTCGCATGAAAGAATACAAAAAGCTAGTATGCATGAGATATTGGAATGAAGTGTACGTCCCATATTCTACATATAAAAAAGCAGAACATGACAAAAAAACAGAACGATCAAACTCATTCATTCCAGATTATTTTTGATTTTTTGAAAAATTTATTTTATCACATCAATCTTGAAAACAGTATACTGCCTGCATTCTTGGCTACCTTATTTGCATAAATTGTAGATACTACTCCTAAAAATACTGATGCTATAAGATAAGCAAACACCAAGTTTTCAAATCCATATCTTGCAAATATGATGCCACCAACCATCACTATTGATGCTGAAATCATCGCAAGAACTGCAAGAAATTTTATCTTATTTGTAAGCATCAGAAGCAAGGCATTTGCAGTAAAAAAGGACAGGAATACATTGGCAATAGAAGCAATTTGGAGCACATGTGTGCTAGTCTGTGAGAATGTCACATGAGACATTACATACGGTTCTGCTAGATTAAGAACCAGGGCAGTTGTAACAGATGAAAATATTGTTACCAAAAGCAATTTTCTATACATATTTTGGACATACTTGCCAAGTACATTTGCTTCTGAAACCTTGATCTTTATGCTGACATTATTCATGTGCATGTGAACGGGTTCCATCATGACATATTGTATTATTGAAGCAGGCAGTAATACAACCAAGGCCAAATCTGCCCCCGCATGGTATACAGAATTAAACACAAATGGAAGCCCGAGTCCTTCCCGGACAACCAAAGGATTGTAGATCCAAGATAAAATTCTGTCTGCAAACATTGTCACAAGATAAAATGTTCCATAAAGTGAATACATTGTGACTTCCCAGAGCTGAACGATGAATTTTGATTTTATAGTTTTGTCAGTTCTGCTTATTGGATTGTAAAAATGTGGCTTGTCTCCAGAAATAGTCACGGTGTTAGATTTTAGTAACTTGTAGTGTTGGTAGATTGAAAAAATCGACAGTGCAACAAAAGCAGTTACTAGTCCAGCAAAATATCTTGTTACATTATCAGGAATTATGGGACTGCCAAAATAATAAACAAGGAGTAGTGATGCAAAAGCAGCAGAATATGCCACAATTAACTGGCCTAGTTTCTTTAGTGCATAGATTATCATATAGCTTGCGCGATGTAGTGATACAGTAACTGTACTTATTGCCATAATAGCGACAAGATTTGTAGGAATTCCTGTAACATATCCAACTGCAAATAGCGCACAAATAGACACAGTCAAGACAGCTCCGACAAGACCGTAGCTCCGTTTCTGTAACCGCTTTATTTCTCCCATGTTTGTTTGGGCATTATAAAACAGAAACAGCCTGTTGAAGACTTGCAGTGTCCCCTCAGTTATGACAAGCCCAAGAAAGACACCACTCACAAAAGCAGTTGTAATCTGAATTGGAAGTCCCCATGCCATCCACAAAGACACACCTGTGATAAACAACAATGCAAGAGAGCCAAGCCATGGGAAAATCATGCCAATGCCTTCCACTAGTCTTTTTTTCAGACTTGGAATCTTCATAGTAAAGGATTCTATGAATAGTTCCTTGCTTTTGCCTCTTGTCTCATACATATCAAGAGAATCATAGATATGATTTGCAAGTGCATGAAAGTCTGCAAAACCATACTGCCTCAACGTTTCTGGTCGATATCCAAGACATTCAAGCAAGACAACAATGTCTGCAGTATTATTCACATTTGGTTGTACTTCGATTATTGAACGTGCAACTTTTTGTGCAAAGATTCGTGATTCCCTTGATGTGTTTTGTTGTTTTGTTGTAAGCAATTCTTTTTTACCTCAAATTTTACGTAGCAATCTTAGTTACAAGTTTTGATTGTATGTGTTTTACAACATCTGAAAGACCGTCAGAGACTGAAATTTTTGGTACAAATCCAATGGCATTTACTATCTTTTCAGCATTTGCCAAACCAAATTTTACATCTCCTGGTCGTGTAGGACCAAACTTATGTTGTATGTTTTCTGTACCTGTCGCTGATTTTATAGTCAAAAGTAATTCTAGTATACTTGTAGGATTACCTGTTGCAACATTGAACATTTCACCGGGAGCATTCTTTGAATCCATGCAAAGCATGTTTGCTTGAACGATATCTTTTACATTTATGAAATCACGTGTCTGTAATCCATCTCCAAATATTGTAGGAGTCTGTCCACTCATTAGTTGATTTATGAAAATTGTAATAACTCCGCTGTAATCATTTAGTTTTTGTCTAGGTCCAAAGACATTGAAATATCTCAATGCCACGGTTTCAAGTCCATATGTCTGATAATATGCATTAAGATAGTCCTCAACGGCAAGTTTTGTTGCACCATATGGAGAATACGGTCTACATACGTCATTTTCCGAAGCTTTGCCCTTTAGTACACCGTATACAGCAGCAGAAGATGCAAAGACTAGTCTTCGGACTTTGTTTGCCACACAGAAATTCATAATCTCAAGTGACATGTTTACATTCACGTCATGGACTACCATGGGTTCTGAGATAGACCTAGTAATACTTGCAATCGCAGCCTCATGGAATACTACATCAATATCAGATACATCTGTCATCAATTTTACAATATTTTTTGCGTCACCTATTATGACATGCAATAATTTGTTGCCATCATGTTGTTTTAGATTTTCAAGCGAGCCGGTACTAAGATTGTCTATCACAAATGTCTCGATTTTTCTGTCAAGCAATTCATCAACTATGTGGCTTCCAATAAATCCTGCTCCTCCAGTAACTAGAGCTTTTCTTTGTGAAGTCATTGAATAAGTGCCCCCACACGTTTTTTCACAGGGATTGTTTGTACAGTGGTTAGACTTTCATATTCGTTTTTAAAATTCTCCACACATTTTTCTAGTGTAAATTCATCTCGGACTTTTTTTATAGCAGCTGCCTCAAATTTCTGTCTGAGTTTTTCATCTTTTAGTAATTTTACCATGCCTTGTGCAAGTTCATGTGGTCTTCGACTTCTGACAAGAAGTCCACATCCATCAAGTGCTTCTCGTACACCTCCAACATCAGATGCAACTACAGCTTTGCCACAGGCCATTGCTTCAATGATTGTAAATGGAAATCCTTCAGTGATGCTGCTAATTGCAATTATATCTGCTTGATTGTATACCTTTTCAGGCTCTTTTGTGCCTCCCATGAATTTTACATAATCTTCGAGTTGTAGATCTTTTACAGTCTTCAGACATCGTAATGAATAGTCAAGATCACTTGATGTGCCGTAAATCAGACATTGAATGTCTGGAATCTGTTCTTTTGCATAGTTTATTGCCTGAATTAGACACACAATGTCCTTGAATACATCAACTCGAGCCACAGTTACAACAGTAGGTCTCTTACTTTCGCGTTCAACTTGCATTGGTTTGAATCGTGACGTGTTGACTCCATTGTAGATGACCTTGATCTTTGATGGATCTGCTCCCAGGCTTTTTTCCCAGTTCTTGTTTGCCTCACAGACAGGATTGATAACATCTGCAACATAATACACCACTCGTACGATGTTATGTGAAAAGACCTTCCAGAATACTTTCGAGGGCTCATCAAATAGAAATGCGTTGTAATACAACAAGAGCTCTCGAAACGCAACACCGTGCTCTGTAATTATCAATGGACAATTGCTTTCTTTTTTTGCATACACAGCTACTAAGGATGGAAGCCATGCAAGTGAACAATGTATGATGTCCACTTTTGGTACCTCAATTGAAAAGAGTTGGATATTTCTCTGTATTAGTTGAAATGCGGTAAGGGCTTCTTTGAATGTCATGCTGCCATAGATAGGTTCTTTGTTGAGATATTCTATGAAAATGTCCCATGTCAGTGGATGCTCTAGACATTTTTTTGCGTCATATTGTACTAACAGGTCATGCAATTTTATTACGAGATCAGCAAGAACCTGGGGATTACAACGATCAGAAAGTACAGACTTCATAAACTCTCGATAAAGAGGAATGAATTTTTCTTTTATCACATGTTGTGTGGTTCTGAGAATTCTTGTTTGTAGGTTGTTATCTCTTTTACAAAATTCCTCATATCTTGTAGCACCAAAGATTGGAACTTCGATTACAGTTGTAACGTTTTTGGGAATTGTGTATACGCTATTACTATTAGGATTTGAAAGTTCGTTGATTACTACGAATTCATAATCAGTCATTGAGTCGATGAGTGTCTTTGTCCAGGTGTAAACACCGCCTGTTGCAAAATTAGGGTAACAATCCCAGTTTATCAACAGAACTTTTTTCATGCTTTTTCCCCTGGAATTTTGCTGAATATTCGCTGTAGCAGATTTGTGTTTGATTTTCCATCAGATGTAACAGAAATGTCGTTTAAGAATTGTTTTATTGCATTATCAACATCGGCAGAGACCTGCATATTTGATGTGTGCATGCCAGAATGTGGTTTGATCTCTGTCTTTCTTATTCTCAGAGACTCCATGGCTTCTTCTTCGCCAAAAAATGGATTTATTTTCCTTGAAAGAGATACATATTTTTCATAAATTTGCTGTGCCTTGTTGTTCTCACATGCCAAATTAAAGTACTCATATGCTTCCTGGTATGACCAAAGTGCTTCTCTAACAGAATTTCCTATCACATGTACAGCATTATTTTCATACAGCGTAGCAGTCTGCAGATATAGCTGTCTTGCACCTGCAAGATTGCCATCCATCGCAAGGCAGTCTGCTGCGCACGAGCAGCTAAGCGCGGCTCTTACAAAAGAATTTTGCTTTATGCACTCTGTCGAGTCTTTGAGATAAAAAATAAAAGCCTTCAGGTAATCACCCTCGTCTTCCATTTTTATGGCATTGAGCCACAGATTAGACTCATTTGTAATTCTATCCATCCATGTCTCTAGTTTTTTCAATCCATTGGAATTTCTATGTCGTGTTTTTTAAGATAGAAGTAATTTTTTACAAGTAAAATCTTGTAGTGAATAGTTCTAGAAGTTCTTCATGAGAAAGTTTTCGGTAATACATTTAACATTGCAGAGAGAATAAAAATTGAAAATGTGTTCCATTATAGGATATATTGGAGATATTTCTGCGTCAAAAATTCTTGTAAGTGGATTAAAACGAATGGAGTACAGAGGGTATGACAGTGTAGGCGTCGCTACGTTTGCCAATAGTCAAATTCGTGTTAAAAAGGGGGTTGGCAAGGTAGAACAAGTAAACAATAGATCAAACTTGCAAACATTGCCTGGCAACATAGGAATAGGACATACAAGATGGGCAACACATGGAAGAGTAAACGAAACCAATGCTCATCCACACATGTCAAGCTCAGGAGAGATTGCAATTGTACATAATGGAATAATTGACAACTATAAGGAATTAAAGGAGATTCTTCAAGACAGAAAATATTTTTTCAAAAGCGAAACAGATAGCGAAATCATTGCAAATCTTTTGCAGTACCATTATGATACAACAAAAGACATCAAGAGATCAATGATTAAAACCGTAAGTGAACTCAGGGGAGATTATTCATTTGTAGCAGTCTTCTCTGACGGTACACTTGCTGCTGCCAGATTCCATGAGCCGCTCATAATTGGTGTGGGAGAAAAGGGATATTTCATTTCTAGTGATGTTTTAGGATTCATAGAACATACAGACGAGGCGATATACCCAGACAATGGCGAAGTTGTAATAATTAATTTTGGTGGTATCGAATTATTTGATTTTTCAGGAAATCCAGTAATACACCATCTCACAAAAATATCAAAAGAATTTGCAGACGTATACAAGGGCGATTATGCACACTTTACATTAAAAGAGATTTTTGAGCAACCCAATGCAATATTGCGGGCAGGAGAAAACACAAGGTCAGAGATCGAAGCATTTGCAGGCGCCATAAGAGATTCTAGTCAGATATACATCACAGGTAGTGGTACAAGCTATAATGCAGCACTTGTTTCAAAGCATCTATTTTTAAAATATGGCAAAAAAAAGATAGATGCAATAATTTCAAGCGAGGCACGATTTTATCCAGATTATTTTGACAGCCAATCCACTCTCATAGCATTATCTCAAAGCGGTGAGAGTGCAGACGTCATAGAGGCAGTAAAGATAGCAAAAGACAACGGCGCAGAAATACTATCAATCATCAACACAATGACTTCATCTCTTGCACAAATTTCATCAATTTCTGTAGGTCTAAACTGCGGACCGGAGATTGGTGTTGCAGCAACCAAGAGTTTTACCTCTCAATTGTCAGTAATCTATAAAATTGCAGACATGGTCTGCGACAAGCAGATAGAGTTTGACTTGACAAAAATATCAGATTCCATGAGTAAAATATTAGAGTCTAGCTCAAAAATTCAGAAAACTGCACGAATCCTAAAACATGCATCAGACATTTACATAATTGGAAGAGGGATTCATTATCCAATTGCATTAGAGGCAGCATTGAAGCTAAAAGAACTGACATACATACATGCAGAGGGCCTACCAGGTGGAGAGTTAAAGCATGGGCCACTGGCCCTGATGGATTCAAATTCTTTTGTAGTTGTGATAAACCCTAATGATTCAACATATGGTGATACACTGACTTCTGCAAGGGAGATAAAGGCAAGAGGAGCCAAGATAATAGGCATATCAGATATTGCAAGCGATGTATATGATCACTGGATTGAGATACCAACAATCAATGAATCATCATATCCATTTCTTGAGATTGTGCCAATCCAGCTTCTTGCATATTATGCTGCACTAGAAAACGAAACTGACCCCGACTATCCAAGAAACTTGGCAAAGTCAGTCACAGTCAAGTAAAACCTGTTACCGCTTGAAAAGATAAACAAATCTTATAGAACATTTTGAGCAAAACAAGATAACGTAGAACCGTTAAATTAGTACTGATGTTCAAGATATTCTTCGAAGCAGACCCAACCAAAGACGGGTCGATCGTACACAGTTTCATAGGAGGTGAAACCTATTCATTCAATTAATAATACTTCTCACATAGCAGAACAATCAAGTTTTCACACTCCCACATGTGTAGCATGCAAGAAGACAATACACTTTGACGCAGGCGATACAATCAATGGCGACAAATGGTATCATAGTGCATGCTGGACGGTACTGAAGAAACAGGAAATTCTCTGCTAGAACCAAGAGAATCAATTTCCAGACATTTTTGTCTCACAATATTTATCATATCAGATATTATCCGATATTGTCATATATTAGCCAGCCAAATACCAGTCAATGCCGCACTTAACAAATAATCAATCCGACTTTGCAAACGGGAACATACCAAATGATCTTGTAAATTTCCTCAAACAAGACACCTATTCTCTAATAATAAAGGGATATGCCGGAACAGGCAAAACTACTCTAGCACTTACAATTTTAAGCGAGATGCAGATCAAGACAAATTGTCTTTACATATCCACCAGGATATCCCCTGATCAGCTCTTCCAGTATTATCCGTGGCTTGAAGAATCATTTAGTAGCTCAAGAAAAACAAGGCTTACTGAAGCTACTGGGATTTCAGATAGTTCACTTGTCTTTGTTGATGCAAGACTTGATGAACCAGGTTCTCTTTTTGAACGTATTACAAATGAACTGATGGATGTAAAGGCACCAACAATAATTATTGATACATGGGATGCAATCGGGTTTTTCATGGACAAAGAAGCCTTGATGAATAATGCCAGAGTATTACAGACATGGAGAGAGAGATCTGGAGCAAAATTAATTTTTGTTACAGAATCTCCAGAGGACACTACGTTTGATTTTCTAGCAGATGGCGTAATAGAACTAAAACAAGAATATCACAACAACAGAAAAGTCAGGCAGATCCTTTTGTCAAAATTACGAGGATCTAGAATAAACAGGCCAACATGTGTCTTTTCTCTAAATGATGGAATATTTCGAAGCTATGCGCGTTACGAACCAAAAGAGTTTACCAATATTACAATTTCAGGAGAACATCCAAGGCAAATAGATCAAAATCCGAACTTAAATTCACACATTCCTTCAGGGTATGAAGAGTTGGATGAATTGTTAGGAGGCGGATTCCCAAGTAATGGAATCGTCACGCTGGAGCTTGATACGCACGTAAATACCAGAGTTGCAATGGCATTTCTCAATAAGATAATTGCAGGTTTTGTGCGTCGGGGCAATCCCTTTTTATTCCAGCCATTCGAGGGAGTAGAGCCAGAACACATAAGTGAATTTCTAAAACTCAAGCCAAAGCTAAAACCAAAAGGTGCAATCGAGATATTATCAAATAGAAGCAAGGCAAAGATTGCAGACTATCTATCAAGCCCCAAATATAACGAGAACAAGAAAAGACTACAGGATTTTCAAAATACTGTGCTCAAACTCAAAACTAGACACAAAAAGGGATTACTCAGCATAGTAGGCTCAGACA
>JANWJG010000003.1 GCA_025449485.1 Nitrosotalea sp.
AAGTGTACACTTGAAGGAGAGATTAGTCCTAGGACTTGTCCTTTGATTGAACAATGGGTCTTAACTGAACTTTCTA
This sequence comes from Nitrosotalea sp., assembly GCA_025449485.1. Taxonomy (GTDB): domain Archaea; phylum Thermoproteota; class Nitrososphaeria; order Nitrososphaerales; family Nitrosopumilaceae; genus Nitrosotalea. The sequence goes on from JANWJG010000003.1 coordinate 77, forward strand.
CAAAGAAGGCAAAGAAATGAAATTAATCGATGCAAGGCGTGACTTGTATAGGCGATTAGCACACAAGGAAGGATATCGAAGTAGAGCAGCATACAAACTAAAAGAACTAAACACATCATACAGAATAATAGGTCCTGGATTTTCTGTCTTGGATCTTGGTTGCTCTCCTGGGGGATGGAGCCAGGTTGCACATGAACTTGCAGGAAACAAGGGACAAGTTATGGGAATTGACAAAGCATTTGTTGAAGAAATTCCCGAAGTCCATTTCATTAGAGGAGACATTGAAGATGAATCAGTTATAGAACAAATCTTTGAATACTTTGGCGGTAAGATAAAAGCAGTAATCTGTGATCTATCGCCTACTGTAACCGGAATGTGGGATGTGGATCACGCAAGACAAATTTCATTAAATTATGCGGCAAGCAAGATAATGGATCAAGTGTTGGCAAAAAAAGGCAATGCACTATTCAAAGTCTTTGACGGACAGTATTCAATTGAGTTTCGAGATTACATTAGAAAGAAATTTGCCAAGGTGCAATTAAGAAAACCACAAGCAAGCAGAAAGTCAAGCAGCGAGTTGTATTACATCTGCCTGGGTTATCTTGGAAATTAAACTAGCGACAAAATCTCGTTTATAGTAGCATCTGTCTTGAATCCAGTTGGATTCATGCTCGTTCTTGTAGCTCTATGCCCTGTTTCTTTGAGTTTTTCTATTATCTTGGCAAGAGATGGCGGTGCAGATTGTTTTCTGTGCCCGATTTCATCCAAGGTAAAATATGCCGGTGGCATGCCTATCTCCTCTTTGCACTTTTCAAGAAATACCATACAAGACTTGTCAACTGTCAAGTTCTTTTCCTCTGATATCATCGAATCCACAAAATCTTTGTCATGAATACTTTCTATCCAGAGTGGACCTGCAAGTTTTGCCTTTGAATTGCAAATATTGCATGTATGTTCTACCTCATGTACTGCTTTTCTGTTTCCGCAATTATCGCAATGTAAAATATATCCCATGCAATCTTTGGTGTTTGTTCTAACAAGTATCTTGGCATATGCCTTGTAGTAATGCATGCTGTGTTGCACAAATAATGGTGACACCATGATATCCATTCTGCCTGCAACCATGTTCATGCACCCAAGAATCAATCGTAATGCTATCTCGTTTCCGTATATTGTTCTAACAGGAGTTCCATAATACTTGCGTTGGCATGCCTCTGGAAATATTCCGTGTAATACCGTCATGTCAGTAGCAGTTACTGACAAGAGTCCTCCATGAAAAGTGGCCCTTATTGCACAATCAAGATATCGAGAAGGTGAACCGAATGGATCTACATCTACAATTGCACCTCGTCCATCTCTTGTAGAGTGAAGACTAAGAAACCTACATGCCTCATTTTCAGAAAACTCGCAATTTGTAACTTGATTTAATTTTGCAATGCTTTTTCCAATTTCCAACGCTTGTTGGTTTACATCATTTACAATTACTTTTTCTATTGATTTTATTTCGTTTGCAACCCTTATGCTTCTTGCACCAATTCCTGCAAGTGAATCTAAAAAGATCTTCGGACCCTTGAAGGTTTTAAGAAATGCAGAATATGCTATTATTGAAAAATCTCTACTAATCCTTGCACGTGGATTGAAAAAAGCAGGCTCTTTTGGCGGAGTCTTTTCTGATAATGATTCCTTTGGTACAAGTAGCTTTGTGCTTCCCTCGGTTATCTCTGAAAGTTCAGACTCCAACAGGTTTTGCCTTGTCTGAAATGATTTAATAAATTGAAATGTACCTAGTGGACGCCCTAGAAATCTATAGGAAATGATTTGCTCAAATGAGAAGAAAGTCCTTTGCCTCAAAAAAGCCTGAAAGCTCCTTTGAGAGCTGGTCTGAGAATATGCCTAGAATCTCAAAATCGCTTGGCGTGAGGGATTTCTCACTGAAAATGGCCAAAACTGCTACAATCTCTCTCTTGTACAATATTGGGTATCCTGCAAAAGACTTGAGTTTCTCCTTTTTTGCCCAATCGTGATGTTTTATTCTGGGATCATGGGACACATCATTTGAGACCACCGGTTTCTTTGTCTTTGCAATTGTCCCAATTTTTAGAGAGTTCAGAGATACTCTAGAAAACTCACCGTCTATGTTTTTGTACTTGCCTGCACTATATTTTAGAATTAGTGTCTTTGATTTCTTGTCGTAAAACCAGATTCGCGCAAACTTGGCATTAAAATATTTAACAAGGCTTTCAACTATGGACTGGAGTCTATCGTTTAGGTTGTCATGTTTTTTGATGGAATTCAATATGGTATACACTTGGAGCTTTTTTTCATTGGTGGCATGTTCATCAAATAAGACATATGGTGAAGATTTTGTTGCTTTGGATTCATAGGAGCGAAAGTCTGCTATCACATCCGCAAATCTATTTAGAAAGTTATTTGTTTCAAGATCATATTGTTCAATTGAGGAGAAAACAAAATGGCAAATCCAGTCCAAATCTCCGCTTAGTCTTGCTGAGTATATGCAAAAGGGAGACTCGTTTAGATATCTTGTAAGCCTATCAATACCGTCTGAAATATTTTTTGAAAATTTGAATTTGATAAGTATTGTTCTATTGACTTTTTCTGACACTAGATTTGGATTCAAAATTGCAGAATATCCTAGGATGGATTTGTTCTTGTCTAGTCTTCCAAGTCGTTGTCTTACTGCCCTGTCTGTGATTGTAAATCCCATGCCTTGAAGCGTACTTGCTATCTCTTGTGAGGACACTCTGGCATTTCTTCCCAAATGGGAAAGTATGACCTTGTCTATCTCATCGAGCATGAAAAAATATTGTATCATGTCATTAATATTAATTTCCGATTCGGAAATTATGTGGTATATTTGATGGTATTCTTATGACATTTGCTTCCAGATTGGAAGTTTTACAAGATAATCTCTTCCAGCTTCTCTATAACAGTAAATCACGATAACATGTCATGAATAAAAGATCAATCAACAAATTCGCTATATTGGTGATATTAATGATAGCGGTGCCTGAAGCGGTTGGTCATACTCTCTTTGAACGGGCTCATTCTCCAGACTCGTCTGTAAATGCCGCAATTGCATTTACGGACAATCTACATGATAATTCTGACAAGAATGGAGTGTGTCACCTTACAATAGAAAGTGATCAGTCTGGTGTTAACGTAGCTCGAGCCACTGGACTAGAAGGAAAATATGGCGATCTTTCTTGTACCTAATTTACAATTTTTTCAATACATTGTGAAATGCTCGTTTGATATCTCTCAAATGATTTGATAAATTGAATCAAGTCCTGTAAGTATTGTTTACATTCTCATCTAATAAAAAAATAAAAAGAGGAGAGTTTCAGCTAACAAATTGTATTGCGTATGGTATCAAAGCAATTTGTTATAGACGTACCAAGTGTACCATCATGTTTTTGTGTTTTGTATTCTACTGCAAGTGCGCCGTAGACAAAGGTGACTTGTTCTTCCGGTCCTTCATCTCCAGGTCCACTCCAGTTTATTTTGGTAGTAAAGACAGTACCAAAGGTGTATTTCAAAAATACCTGTCCTGAGGATTGTGGATCCCCGCCAGCTTTTCTCATTGTCAATGTCACAGTCTTGTAGTGAGCTCCAGTTGCAGCGTTTTTAAAAATCAGTGGAGACGCAGAGTCAACTGTTTTTTTGATGGTAAATTCATTAAAATTTATCTTACCTGCTCCTGCGCCACCGGTTGCACTACCAATAGTTGTAGGATTTTCTACTCCAAAAGAAAAGTCCTTTATCGCAAATGTACATAGGCTTCCATTTGTTCCCGTTATTCCATCTATTGTTAAAAATGGAGCTGTGCCAGTTGGAGCTGATGTGTTGCATGGTAGTCCACTGCCTGTTGTGTTGCCTGTACTTGCATCCTGACCTGTTGTTTGGGCCATTGCAGTTGGTGTACTTGATGTAAGAACGACTGTGCTTAGAGTTAGTATTGCTACTATGCTCAAAATGAGCATTGTGTTGGTTTTGTTAGTCATTAGCCGTATAGTTGATTTGCAAATATTTACGCATGATCCCTATAGAATAAGATTATCATCATAATGGAAACTTGATTTTACTTTACCTCATTGTAGATATGTTAAAGCATTGTACTACTATCATATCAGCATCTGGGATAGTGCAAAAGTGATTTAATACATCAAAAAATTGGTCTTTAAATGATTTAATACGTCTAACACAAGAACATCACAAATATGCTAGTCTGCGGAGTAGATGACGCAGGTCGTGGTTCAGTACTTGGTCCACTTGTAATTGCTGGAATCTCTATTGAACAAAAAAACATAAAAAAACTTGTCAAGATTGGGGTCAAAGATTCAAAGCAACTCAGTCCTCAATTGCGAGAAAAGTTATACGAGCAAATACTGTCACTTGTGGAAGGATATCATGTTGCAAAAATTCCTCCAAAGACAATAGACAAGAGCGTTAGTAAAAATCTGTTAAACCAACTTGAAGCAAACTATATGGCCAAAGTTATAAAAAAACTAGAGGCCAGTTCTTCATATGTTGATTCATGTGATGTCAACCCAAAACGATTTGGTCTGTATATCTCAAATATTGCCAAGACTGGAAAAATTATCTCCAGTCATCATGCTGATAGAAAATATCCCGTAGTCTCTGCAGCTTCTATAATTGCCAAAGTAAGTAGAGATAGGGAGATAGAGAAACTACGAAAAAACCATAACTTGGGAAGCGGATATCCATCTGACCCTAAAACGATGAAATTCATCAAGGAATGGGTGTCTCAAAATGGAAACGTACCTGTATTTGTCAGAAAGAGCTGGAAACCAGTCAAAATTTTGCTAGGCGTATCATCCTAGATATTTTGCTATGATCATGCCATGGTCTCCTTCGTATGGCTCTAGGTTTATCTCTTGGACTATCTCAAAATTTGCAGCTAGTTTCTTGACCTCTGAGCGTATTACTTGGGAAGGCTCTCTTGTTACATCAATACTTCTTGTCTTCACTACTAGCATCATGTAGCCTCCTTTTTTCAGATATGTTTTACAATTTAGTATTGCAATCTCTGTCTGGTCTGGTTGGGCAATGTCTACATAGACAACATCAACAGGACCATACACTGAAAAGTATTCCTTTGGACTACGGGCATCTTGCAAGATTGGGACTATATTTGATCTAAACGAAGCTACTCTTTCTAAAAAGTCTCTTGCAACTCTGCTTGAATGTTCTACTGCAAAAACAATTCCATTTGGACCAACGATATCTGATACGTGACTTGCAGTTGTTCCGGTGGATACGCCAAGATAGAGAACTTTGGACTTTCTTACAATTGGTAAAGTTGCAAGACCATTCATTATGGCAGCGCCAAGTTTGCTGCGATAAGGATCCCATGCTCTAAACTCCTCATCATCTATCTTGACTAATTTTTCTCTATAGACTTGATTTCCGGGTACGAGATTTATGGTTGCAAGTCTCTTTTCCCCTTCAATTTTTACCCAAAAAATATTATCTTCTTCGTTTTCCAAACTTTTTTCTCTTGCTCTTTTGCCAGTCGTTTCTCTTCTCTCCGCCACCGCCCCTGCCTCCTCCACCATATCTTCTATCTCCGCCGCTAAACCTTCTGTCTCTTTGTTCATCAGTTCTGCGTGGCTGGAAAGCTGGCCTCTCAGGCTGATCCTTGTATTTTACCCCTATCTCTGTAACTCGTATGTTGAGTTTCTCAAGTAACGTATCATTTCTTCCCGCTCCAAAGACATCTACTCTTGCACCAATTGCAGCTTTTGCAGCTATTGCTCTTGCAATCTTGCCTCGTTGCCATCGTGGGGCGGCATGAACTAGTTGATGTTGAAATAGTAAACCGTGTTTTGGTGGTTGGGCGCCTGTCTTGAGCGCTCTAAACAATGCCTTTTCAGCACCAAGAACTTGAATGGTACTAGCAGGCATTGATGCAAGTCTTTTCAAACTTCCTGCCTTGGCAAGAATTCTGGCTCCTACTGCAGAACCAAGTATGACTGAAATGTTTGGTGCAATCAACTGCATCTGCGATTCAATGTGTTTTTCCAATGACTGTCTTAGATCGAAAAGTTCCAAGATCTGTTTTGCAATGTTTTGAACTATTGCAAGATTCTCATCTGAGATCTGGCCACCTCTGCTCTTTTTTTGCAATAGTGACAACATCTCTGCTTTTTCTTCTGGAAAACCTGCCTCAAGATATGTATTCTGTGTAATGTTGTCTCTTTTTCCAGCCATTACAATTTTTGAGTATCCGCTGATGGTATCAATCATGTTGTCAAGTTCTGGAAAGTGCAATCCGTACCACTCTCTTACTCTAGAACTTAGCAAATTGATCATCTTGTCTGTTTCATCCAATGTGTTGATTGCCTGGATTATGTGCAGGTCAGGACTCTCGGAGATCTCTGTTACTCTGGATGATGAAAGGCTAAGTGCAAAGTCACGTAATTTTCCTCTTGCATCTCCCTCATTGGTGGCAAAGCCAGAATCCACAAGGACTCGTAGTTTTGAAGATTGGATTGTCTCTATCTTTTTTTCATCCATGAGGTCTGACTCGATTGATTTTTTTCTCAAAATTTTGAGCAAAGAAGAATCGTTTACTACAACTATAGTTCCTAAATTGGCAAGAAAGTGTTCTAGTTCGTTAAGGCTAGCTTGTTCTTTTTTCAGCTCTACATATTGTATAGCTGGATTTGAAAATGGAAATGATTTAACACATTTGTTATCGTCAAAAACTGCAATACCTAACTCTGTTAAAATGACAGAATGCATAGAGTGCATTTTCATGGCTTACTAAAAAATGTAACATTATAGATTCTAGAACTATATCAAACGTTATAAGACAACTATTTTTTATTATTAGAAGTGAGTCCTGACATCTCAACCAATGTGGGCCAAATTTCACTTGAGAGACCCACCATGCTTGCGTCTGGTATTCTTGGCATATCACTTGACGTTTTTGGCCGTCTATATAAGGAAGGAGCAGGGGCACTTGTTACAAAATCTCTAAGCAAGGAACCTTGGGATGGATATCCAAATCCTACAATAGTTGGTCTAAAAAATGGATACCTAAATGCAGTTGGACTGTCAAATCCTGGAGCTCCATATTTTGCAAAAATGCTGTCACAAAACAAAACTGTTCCAATAATTGTCAGCCTCGTTGGTTCCATTCCAGAAGACTTTGTATTCATGATAAAACAATTTGAAAATGTAAAGGTTCTAGGTTACGAACTTAATCTGTCATGTCCTCATGTTGAAAAAGTTGGACTAGAAGTAGGTGATGATCCAGAACTTGTACATACAATAATCAAATCTGTAAAACAAGCATCAAAGGTGCCAGTACTTGCCAAAGTCGGACTTGGTTCATCTGACTATCTAGAAACTGTGCGAACTGCATGTGAGAGTGGCATTGATGGAATCACTGCAATAAACACACTAAGGGCTATGGCAATTGATGTTGAAACAGCAAGACCAATTTTGAGCCACAAGATTGGCGGTCTGTCTGGCCCTCCAATCAAGCCTGTTGCGGTAAGATGTGTTTATGAAATTTCTTCAAAATTTGATATCCCAATTATTGGCTGCGGTGGAATCTCTACCTGGGATGATGCAGTAGAATTTTTACTTGCAGGTGCAAGCGCTGTGCAGATTGGCAGTGCGGTTGGAGAAAAATGGATAGGTGTCTTCTCTGAGATAAACAATGGAATATCAAAGTACATGGAAAAAAAGAATTATAAAAAATTAAGTGAGATGGTTGGAATTGCAAAAAAGTTTTGATACTCCAAAGATTGTAACAATAGAAAAAGTGGTGGATGAAACTCCAACTGTTCGTACCCTGTATTTCTCTGATGAAATCATGTCCCAAGTTCTTCCAGGGCAATTTGCAATGGTGTGGATACCTGGTATCAATGAAATCCCGATGAGTGTGATGATATCACAAGAAAATGGAAAGGCTGCATTTACAGTACGAAAACATGGACTTGCCACAACTGAACTGTTTTCCAAAAAAGTTGGGGATCAAATAGGTATTCGTGGACCATATGGAAATTCATTTACTGTCAAGCAAGGCAATCTACTCCTTGTGGGAGGAGGAACAGGGCTTGTTCCGTTGATACGACTGGTAACATTTCTCAAGAAAAGCGATAATGCTACAATAATCATGGGCGCAAAGACCCAGTCCGAGGTCTTTTTTGAAGACCTTGCAAACAAACTGCTTGACGGGACTGCACACAAAGTGATTGTTGCAACAGAAGATGGAAGCTATGGTGAAAAAGGTCTTGTCACAGATGCCATGGAAAAACTTCTAAAAGAAAATCGATTCGATGCAGTCTATACATGTGGCCCTGAAAAAATGATGCACAAAGTAGTACAAATTGCATCTGAAAACAAGATCCATGTTGAGGCAAGCATTGAGCGTATGATGAAGTGTGGAATTGGAATCTGTGGCAGCTGTTGCTTTGGAGATGTAATGGCATGCAAGGATGGAACTGTCTTTGATGGCACCACTCTTCTTGCAAACAAGGAGTTTGGTTACACTCATAGAAGCAAATCAGGCATACTTGATAATTATTAGATTCTGGAAATTCCGGAAAACTTAAAATGCTATAAAAATCCATCCAAATTGAAAATTGGCCAAGATAGTACTAACTGCAGACCGCACTTTGATGTCCCCATATCGTGGTATATCACTTGCAACCTTCTTTGGTTGTGCTCCTGCAGTAGATCCACATAGACCGAAAAACAGTTTCTGGTATTACATCCTAAAAGACCAAGTTACTCCAAAAGTTCTCTTTGACTTTATCTGTAATCCCATAGGACACAAAAACGGTATTGCAAGCTATGCTCCATATGGATTAAGAAAAGTGGAAGCTGCTCTTCTGCGTGACGGATACAAGAGAAACGAAGTTGTAGTAGCACATCCTGATCACGTGGACAAGTTCATTGGTCCTGAAACTGAGGTGGTAGGAACTTATGAAATGGATCCTCTTGGAATGGGTCCTGTAACTATGACATTTACTTATGGTAGAAAACAGACATCATATGATGAATTTTACAATCGCGATTTACACATGAAGATAAACGCTGCAAAAAAGAAAAACGGAAGTCATGCCAAAGTTATTGCAGGAGCTTCTGGAACTTGGCAGTATAACTATGATCCAAAGAAAATACAAGAATATGGATTGTATGCAGTCTTAGAAGGAGAACTTGGTGGCATTGCACCAGAAATTGACGGACATGCTGGAGAATTCTTCAACAAACTAATTGCTGGTGAATTTGAAAACATGAATCCATTTGTTAAAAGTGATTTCAAAGTTGAAGTAAAAGAATTTGGAAAAGATGAAAACAAATTCCATGGAAGATTTATCCACTACTGGGATGAGCCAGATGTTGAAAGCATACCAAACATCGTGGAACCAAGCATGCACGGAATGGTAGAAGTCATGCGAGGATGTGGAAGAGGCTGCAAGTTTTGTGATGTTACGCTACGACCATTACGATACTATTCACCTGAAAAAGTAAAACAAGAGATTGAGGTAAACATAAAGAAAGGTGGCCAACGAAATGCATGGCTACACAGTGATGATATTTTCGTGTATGGCCTTGACCCAAGAAAGACAAAGAACATGGCTCCAAACAGAGATGCATTGGAGGAACTCTTCAAGGCTGTCATGTCATGTGGAATTGAACACACCAACCCAACTCACGGTACCTTGGCTGGTGCAATTGCTGATGAAAAACTACTTCCAAGCTTATCCAAGATAATCAAATCAGGCCCTAACAACAAGACTGGTGTCCAATGTGGATTTGAGACTGGAAGCCTAAGATTGATTGGAAAATATGCAGACAGAAAACTTGCTCCATACAAGCCAGAGGAATGGCACTGGGTTGTAAAAGAAGGAGTAAAGACTCTAAACGAGAATCACTGGATTCCAGCATTTACACTAATCATGGGTCTTGACAATGCAGAAACAGAAGAAGACGGATGGGATACAATACGACTCATCAATGAACTAGAACTTGAACAGCCAGAATCCCAGTTTACAGTAACACCGCTTACATTTGTCCCAATTGGATTGCTTGAAAAATCTGAATTCTTTGATATTGGAAATGAATTGACTGCACCACAACTTGGTGTCATGTACAAGACATGGCAGCACAACTTCAAGTATGGAATCCAGAAATTCATGGACAAGACTGGAAGCAACAATACTCTAAAGAAAAAGGCATTCACAGGTCTTGCAAGAGCATTGGGTGGTGTTCCACTTACTGCAATGGAAAAATATGCAAGAAGAAAAGGTCCAGAACACGAGAGAGTAATTGAGACAATCAAGAACAAGTACTGGTAGATTCTTTTCTAAAACCAAATACATAAATTGAATTGAAATGAAAGTTCATTCGTGCCAACTCACGGATCGCTTACTAAAGCAGGAAAAGTAAGAGGACAAACTCCAAAGGTTCCATCAAGAGAACGACATGGAACAATATCCATTACACGAAACAAGGACAATTTTAGAAAACGATTTATCCTAAAAAGAGTCCCAGGCCAAAACAAACCAGGCCAACGAAAAAGAAAGTAGCATTTTACAAGTTATCTGTATCTAGAATCATTATTCATTTGTTCTATCTTACCAAAGGTCTGATTCATAAAATAAATTGATGAAACCGTGGACATTAGGGACTTGTGTCATAGTGATGGTGTGATCGTACACTGGAAGACACATCCACGGTTCCATTTGTAATTGATTCTTATCGTATAAAAGACTCGATTAACTTTGTTACTGGAATTATAAAGACAAAAAAGTTCTTTTGAGATTTTAAGATCGTGTGACCTATCAATTTTCCATAAATTTGAAAAATTCAGATACGTCTTTTTCTTCAACCAGATCGCATAAACATATCTTGATATCATTTATGATGTGAACGTAATCATCCTGGCAATGATTGTACTAATCCCAAGTAGGAATACGGTGTGAAAAATCACATTTGTCCTCTATGCAAGAAAGAATCTACATGCCTTAATCCACGATGTGATGATTATACTTTGAGATTTGAATGGTGTAATGTTTGCAGAGTCAAGATTACCAGATATCTGACAGGATTGAATTTTTTGTCTATTATGTAACAGTATTTTTTTCTTGCTCAAGACCTCTTTTCAATATGTTGATCTGTAAGAGCTCTCTGAATGTTTCATCAAGATCTTTTAGTTTTGTATAAATTACAAACACATTGTCATAGGTAAGAACTGATTTGTCAGGAACTAGTTCATTAGGACGCATGATGAGATCAATGAACTTCCACATTTCTTCCAGTGTTGGCTTGTTTTGTTCGGTTATTGCAGTTCTACTCTGTTATGATTTTTTTGTATTGGGTCTAGTTAAAGACTAGCTTTCTTTTTACGAATGTACAAAATAGATCATTAATTGCTAGTCAATACCGTTTCAATCAGATCTATTAAATCTAAAACTCTATCAAATGATTACATGCCATATACTTGCAGGGAATGCAAACTAGTATTTCACTCAAGTGAGGGACTTGAACTTCATGTGCTTAGAAAACATACAAAACCCATTCCCAGTGGATTAGATCATTTTTCCTAAATGATTGTAAAAAAATGATAAATATTTGATTGTGGATAAAGTGTTGTGGGAATTTTAGACAAAGCTAAAGGCTTGGCTCAGAAGGGTGCGGAAAAAGGTATTGAACTTGGAAAGAAAGGAATTGAGAAAGGTGCCGAATTAGGAACTAAAGGATATGAAGGTGCCAAAGAGTCGGCAAAAAAGGGATACGAGTAAGGCAAGAAAAAATAACTCTCTAGGATGAATTGCGAATGAACTGGAACCGATTTTTATGATGATCAGGCAAGATAGTCATAATGCTAAATTGCATAACCAAAAAAGCTAAAAATTAGTTTAACATATTACTAATGTGAAAAGTGAAATCTTGATTCAGAGGGCTAGTCTATGAGTCAGGATTTAGGAATATCAATAGTATTGATTTTGATATTCATTGGTGGTTTTGTTTTAGGTGATGGATTACAGATAGGAAATAAAGTTAATTCTTATTTTTTGAAAAGGAGAAAATAAAGTCCACCCAACATGAATCCAACGCCAAATATTGTTTCCATCGATGCTCCTAACGTAGATGGGTTTAGTGTCGTGAAATCTACATATAAAATTCCTATTCCAGCAATCCAACATAGTATAGCTCTTGCAAAATTGAGAATACTTACACCATTATTCGATCAATCTCTCACTATGTCTTAAATTCGATCCATGAGCCGATAGTTGACAAGAAGAATTTGTCAAGGAATGTGCTCTCAAGTTGACAGAACCTTAGTACAGTAAGTTTATTAGGTACTCGTACCGTAACATACGGTAAGATGGACGATTTAAGATTAGAAAATCTAGATGGGGTAGGCCCAGTAACTTCCAAGAAGCTAAGTGATGCAGGAATCCATAACATAATGGACCTTGTTATAAGAGGACCAGTAGACATATCAGAAATTACTGGTATGGATCTTGATGCTGCTGTAAATCTTGTAAATAAAGCAAGACAACAGCTAGTTGACAATGGTCAAATTGCTAAAGAATTTGTCACTGCAACTGAGATCTATAAGAGAAGACAAGACATTGGCAAGATAACAACAGGAACCAATGCACTTGATACCTTATTTGACGGTGGAATTGAAACACAAGCAGTAACAGAGGTTTATGGTGAATTTGGTGCAGGTAAGACACAACTTTGTCATACATTATGTGTGACTGTCCAAAAGCCAAAAGAAGAGGGTGGATTGGATGGTGGAGTTTTGTATATAGATACAGAGCATACTTTCAGACCTGAAAGAATTGTTTCAATTGCAAAAGCAAAAGGTCTTGATCCAGAAAAAGTTCTTGACAGAATTATGGTAGCAAGAGCATACAATAGTGCTCACCAAGAATTAATCTTGCAAGAAGCAGGTCCTATAATTGAAGAAAACAAAATAAAATTACTTGTTGTAGATTCGGCAGTAGGCCTGTTCAGAGCAGAATTTCTAGGCAGAGGAACCCTCTCTGTAAGACAACAGAGATTGAACAAGTTCATGCACTTGCTTTCAAGAACAGCTGAAACATACAATATTGCAGCAATAGCAACAAACCAAGTTCAATCATCGCCTGACCAATTCTTTGGAGACCCAACAAGACCTGTTGGAGGAAACGTTGTGGCACATGCCTCAACATATCGTGTCTACCTCAAGAAATCAGGCAAGAAGAGAATTGCCAGAATGGTTGACAGCCCACATCATCCTGAACAAGAGGCTATCTACACACTAACAGAAGGCGGTGTTGCAGATCCAGAGGATGAAACAAAGAAGAAAAAGAAAGAAGAACCTGAAGAATAGGTTCTCTCATCCTGTCCCCGGGTGGAAGTACAATCTTCCATACCGTCTACTTTTTTCCTTTATATCCAGTAAGTGTTAAATTATGGTCATCACAAGTCTTAACGATTAATGACTACTAAGAAACCAAAGGGTCGTTCACACGGCTTTATGCATAAATCACGATCCGTCATGACTAAGGACAAGGTCAGAGGAGTCTCTTTTCTATTAAGAGAATATGCCGTAGGAGACAAAGTTTTGGTTATCATCGATCCTTCACAACACAAGGCATTGCCACATAGAAGATATCATGGAAAGGTGGGAACAGTTACAGAAGCTGGTCGTAGAACAGTAAAATTAATAGTTAATCTTGGTAACAGGCCAAAAACCTTAATCACTAGATTAGATCATATCAAACCATTCGGTGTTGTATAAATGGAAGAAGTAAAAAAGAAACAAGGCATTTCTATTCCAGAAGTAAAAGAGATCATGGAGAAAGTGGATACTGAATCCATGGACCAAATCCAACGATGGACATATGATTATGTTACCAAGTTTTCAAAAATTGATGCCAAGGCTGCAAAAAAACTCAAGCAGCAACTTGTAAAAGAATGTGGCATACAAGAAGAAGAAGCGGTAGAAATTGTAAATAATCTCCCAAGTACTGAAGCTGAATTGCGAGCATTTACTTTTAGTTGGAAGAAACTAATTCTTGCTGAAACGCTCGACAAGATGCTAAAGATAATCAAGGAGAACTCTTAAGTTTTAGGAGTCCGGTTTTTCGTGGAACACACTCA
>JANWJG010000004.1 GCA_025449485.1 Nitrosotalea sp.
GCACTCTTGACGCTTTCTACTCCCTTTTTGAACCACTCTTTTTCATTTGAATCCAGGTCTAGTTCTATTATTTTTTCAACGCCATTTCTGCCTATGACTGCAGGAACACCGATTGAGACATCAGAGTGACCATATTCTCCATCAAGGTATGTTGCAACCGGAATGACTTGCCTTGTATCATTCAATACTGCTTCCACTATGGTGGATATTGCGTTGCCTGGCGCATGAACTGTAGCACCCTTAAGTTCTATCACCTTTGCTGCAACCTGTCTTGTACCTTGTACAATTTCCTCGATTTTCTCTTTTGGCAATATTGAAGACAATGGTATTCCTGAAACTGTAGAGAATCTGGGTAGTGGCAACATGTTTTCACCGTGCTCACCTATAACAAGACCGCGTATGGAGTTCCTGGAATAACCAGTAGATTCATGAATGAACTGTGTAAAACGCGACAAGTCAAGCATGCCACCCATTCCAAATACTCGGTTCTTTTGGAATCCCGAAACTTTGTACGTAAGATATGCCATTGGGTCTAGTGGGTTAGTCACAGGAACTATCATGGCATCCTTGGCATATTTCTGAATATTTTCTACAACACCCTTGACTATGGATGCGTTTATCTTCAATAGATCCATTCTTGTCATTCCAGGTTTTCTTCCAGAACCAGCTACTACAACTACAATATCAGAGCCTTTCATTTCAGAATAATCATTTGAACCCCTAACGTTTACATCAATTCCTTTTTCTGCCAACATGTGGTTTATGTCCATAGCCTCTCCCTGCGGCAGGCCTTGTACTACATCTAATAGCAATATTTCATCTGTGACTTTTCTAAGAGCTGTGAATAGAGCTGCAGCCCCTCCTACTTTTCCTGAACCGATGATTGTAATCATAAAAGGCCCTCCATGTAATCTCTAATTAAACTTGACTGTACACACTAGACTCATAGTAATGATGATCTAATAATCAAATCATGAATCAAATTACAATTTATATGCATTCCAGTATGTTTAGAAAATTATGGTACTTGTAATTGATGCACAGGTAGCTGGCATTTCAGGAGATATGTTACTTTCTTCGCTAGTCAACATGGGTGCAAACAAGTCTAAAATCACAGATGGTTCATACTCAATTGAAGAATTTCTCAAGGGCTCTAAAATCACAAAGATGAACTTTGAAAAAACTGTAAAATATGGAACAGAAGCAACGCATCTTGTTTTAGAGACAAGTGAGAATTACCATGAAAGAAAAGGAATTGACATTCAAGAATGCATCTTATCTACATCAGATAAGATAGGATTATCTGAAAAAGCCAAAGTTTTTGCAAAAGAAAGCATAAGATCATTACTTCATGCAGAGTCAAATATACATGGAGAACCTCTTGAATCAGTACACTTTCATGAAGCATCAAGCATTGATACAGCCATAGACATCATAGGCTCTGCCATTGCATTAGACGATTTGAAATTATTTTCAGATGAAATTATTTCAACTCCAGTTGCAGTAGGTGGCGGCACTCTAACGTTTTCTCATGGAACAGTGTCTAATCCTGCAAGTGCAATTCTTGAGATATTTCGTGGTTCTGACATAGCAATTTGTGGAGGACAGGCAAAAGAAGAACTCACCACTCCAACGGGTGCAAGCTTACTTGTAAATTTAGTAGATCGATGCTCAGAATTTTATCCAACAATGAAAATAAAATCAATAGGATATGGTGCAGGAAGTAAAGACTTTGACGGGTTTCCCAATGTTTTAAAAATTGTCAAAGGGGAACCAATAGAAGAATTTCAATTAGACACCATACAAGTTCTTGAAACAAACCTTGATGATGTATCTGGTGAAACAATAGGGCACATGATTGATAGATTGATTGCAAATGGTGCAAAGGATGTGACTGTAACGGGCGGCATAACAAAGAAAGGAAGACCTACCAATATTGTTTCCATAATATGTGATTCGTCTTCGACAAATACCTTGATCAATACACTAGTTTCAGAGACTGGCACTTTAGGAGTACGAGTAAGATCATCTAGTCGTTATCTAGTTCCAAGAGTAATTGTTTCAGTACCAATCGTAGTGCAAGGGAGAAATTTTACTGTGAGATGTAAGATTGTAAAACATGAAGAAACGATAAAACATTTCAAAGTAGAATCAGACGACATCAAGACGGTTTCAGACGTATTATCATTATCATTCAAAGCAACATCAGACTTGATATCAAGTGAGGTCAAACGGAGATTAAACATAAAATGAAACAGATAGGAGATCTAGTGAGTTGGTTTCATGGAAAAGAAAAAGCATTGGTAGCTCTTTCAGGAGGAGTTGATAGTTCTCTAGTAGCATATGCTGCTCAAAAAGCATTAGATAAACAAGCTATTGCTGTAACTGCAGATTACAAGACACTCTCCCAGGAAGAGTTAGAATCTGCAAAAAGAGTTTGCCAGGAAATAGGAATTAGTCACATAGTTATTGAGTATAATGAATTAGACAATCCTGATTTTGTAAAAAATGATCAAAATAGATGCTACCATTGTAGAACAGAATTGTCAGAGCATCTACTTGAATTATCAAAAAAAGAAAAAATTGACTTAATTGTAGATGGTACTAATCTTGATGATCTTACTGAGTATAGACCTGGAATAGTGGCGCTGAAAAAAAATGGAGTTCAAAGTCCGCTAGTAGAAAGCGGATTTACAAAAGCAGATGTTAGAAACGTTGCAAGAGCAATAGGCCTTTCTATTCACGACAAGCCATCTAACTCTTGTTTAGCATCACGTATTCCATGGGGTAATACAGTTACTGCAGAAAAACTTGAAAGAATCGAGAAAAGCGAGATCATGGTAAAACAACTTTTTGGAGTTAGACAGGTAAGAGTTCGTGATTTTGGAAATAGTGCAAGCATCGAAGTGGACAAAAATGAGATCAACATGCTAGATGATGAAAAGAAGATGGATATACTAAAAAAATATATGAATGGATTAAAATTTTATGAGCTCAAGATCGATCCTAATGGCTATAGACCAGGCAAACTCAATGTGATAACAGATTGATCTATCTAGATAACGCAGCATCTACACCCGTTCATGAAAAGGTCATAGAAGAGATGATACCATATTTTAGAGAACAATATGGAAATCCTTCTTCAATACATAGACATGGTAGACTTGCAAATGCTGCCATTCAGAATTCAAGAAAACGAATTGCGTCGTTGATAAATGCCAATAGCAACGAGATACTCATAACGTCTGGAGGAACAGAGTCAAACAATACTGCAATTTATGGAATAGTATCACAAAGCAAGGGGAAACACATCATAACGTCTGCCATAGAACATGATGCAATACTAGAACCATGCAAACGTCTTGAAAAAGAAGGATGCAGAATATCTTTTCTTCCAGTCGATAAACATGGTTTTGTAAATCCTGAAGATCTTAGAAAAGAAATTTCAAATGATACATGTCTAATTACCATAATGTACGCAAATAACGAAGTTGGAACAATACAGTCAATAAAGAAAATGGTCCAGATTGCAAGAGAGAAAAACATTATTTTTCATACCGATGCTATTCAAGCGGTAGGAAAGATTCCCATAGATGTCAAGGATCTTGGAGTGGATTTGCTTTCAATATCATCACACAAGATAAACGGGCCAAAGGGCGTAGGAGCATTATACATCAAAAATGGTGTAACCATATCACCTCTGATATTAGGAGGCGGTCAAGAGAATGGACTTCGATCAGGCACAGAGAATGTAGCAAGCATCATAGGATTTGGCATGGCATGTGAACTTGCAAAAAATAACATGAATGAAAATACAGATTATCTTAAAAAACTAACCACAAAATTAACCATAAGAGTGTTACATGAAATACCGGCTACTACTCTTAATGGTCATCCAGATATGAGAACCCCCAATAACACTCACTTTACTTTTCTTGGAGTAAACGGAGAAGATCTGATAATAAAATTAGACGAAAATAAAATATCTGCATCTACGGGCTCTGCATGTTCAGTAAAGATACAGAAAGCATCACATGTTTTAAAAGCAATGGGTTTTTCACACGAACAAGTCACAGGCTCCTTGCGTCTCACTGTAGGAATAACCAATACAGAACAAGAAATAGATCAAACCGTGGATGTATTAAAAAATGTAGTTCAGGAACTACGTGCTGTGTCACCATACAAGAGCAAGTACAACTTTTAGCCTTTACAAATTCAATTTACGGCAAAATTTGAATTTTATATTGACTTTGATCTGTAAGCGGTACTAGAGAATCCATTCCATTCCATATGTAAATTTCAGCAGAATAAACACCTGGCACCACTGGCACCCAACTGATTGCTTCGTTTGTAGTAGACAAATTCACTATATTACTATCTAACCATTTTAGAAAAATCACTTTGTTGTTACTATCTTTGATTTGAACAATGTATGAAATTTTCTGAGAATTTTGATATTTATTTGAGATCATGCTATTGAAGTTTACCGTTTGTCCAACGTGTGGGCTTTGTAATAATGGTCTACCAGTATGATCACTGATTTGAGTTGAAGCAGAGACCGTCTGCATTGTTACCTGCGGCACATATGAGCTTGTGAGTGAGGTAGATGAGGTTTTAGTAGGAATTACTACTGTTGATCCAACTACGACAGACCTACCGTATTTATCTCGAAAGTCATGATACCACGCCTGAACATTACCACCAATAGGAGATATCAGAGTAGTTTTATCTTCACTGCATATCCAAGAAGGCATCTTAAAAATTCCTTTAAACACACCCGTACTTGGTCCAGTTTCAGTTAGTGTGAAACCAGTGGCAGCAAGACCTCCATATGTAACTCCATTTACGGTACAATGTTGAAATCTAAATCCCTTAATCCAAACTTCTAAGAGAATATTTCCGTTATTATCTCCGACTGTATCATCAGCTGGAGAACTTGGATCATTAACACTCGTATAAGTTACTACGGTATCTGCATCAGTAACTAGATCAGGATCATTTACTGTGATTGTAACATCAGAACCAAGTCTATAGTTAGGTGAATCAAGTGTAACTATACCAGTATTTGTTGGAAGATTATGTTGTGACGTGACTGTTGTAGATGTTCCTCCCTGAGTACCTAGAACCGAAAAGTGTACTGCATTGGAATCTGTAAGTTCTGTATTGATGAGAAATTTAATATCACTACCAAAAGTTCGAAGTCCTTTGATCAAATTTGGATCAAATTGATTTAGTTGATTTATTACTGCATACTCAATTGTCCCAGAAAACACACCTGAATTGGCAGATGTTTCCTGTAACTCAGCTCGATAGATAGCATTGTTCACTTGTTGGTTATTATTATTTCCAAAAGAAAAGAGATCAAACACAATTGGTTGAGTGTCACTTGGATTTGAAATCGTACCAAATGTATTGAAATTGATTTCCAAATACACAGGAAGATTTGATGACATAGATTGTATTGAGGCTACTGTGGAATCGCTTATCTGGAGTAGACCATTGCCTGATACAATTGTACCTGGTGCTACAATTGGAACTGGAGAATTACCGATAGACCCAAAATACAGAGTCATCGTAGTACCTGAAAATGAGTTTATTCCAAGTTGTTGAAATGATCGTAGATCATAATTAACCCAATTTGTTCCCTTGGAATTTGGTTGACTAGTATCTATAAGCAAGTTCTTGAGAGACTGGGCAGAAATGCCAAGATTTAATGTAATTTTCTGAAAATTCGGCATTGATTGAGATCTGGTATCAAGTATCAATCGTAATGAATTAGTATCAAATACAGCAGACGGCACACTAATTGAGCTGGAGCTATTATAGAATTGAACATCAGAAGAACTGCTCAATGTTATCGGATTTCCAATCTTCAGAGTGGGTATTTTTGATGAGGTTTTGAAAATATTTAGTTGATCAATCAAATTAGAATTAATATTTTGATTATTATCTACCAGAGTGATTGTTTCTCTTTGACCGGGGCCAAACTGACTTTGACTAGTACCAACAGCTAGACTTGCATCAGAGTTGCCTGAAACAATAGAAACGCTCTGGAGATTATAAGTAATTGATCCAGAGTGAGATCTAGGAGCATTTGGTAGTATCCCTATGGTTGATACACTAGTGACAGAGCTCTGAAAAACTCCAGTATGCGGTCCTGTTTCTACAAAAGTCACTAGTTTGTTGTATACACCATTAAGAGATGAGCTTGTTTGAACAGAATTAGTTTTCAAATTAACAACATCTGATGTATCCATACTCAACCGTCCATTATCTTTGAAACCAAGACTACTCAGATATGGCACTAGATTTACTAGACCTGGGCCACTTGCGCCTCTACCTGATTCTGCAAATGCCTGGTAAAATGTTGCAGAGGAAGGACCTACATTAAAAGTCCAAGAATCTTGAGATGTGGGATCTATACTTAATTCTACATCACTAATGGTTGCAAAGACATCAGAACCTGACGGATACCCAGTTCTATCGAGTTTTATCGAGATGTTTGGAATGTCAGAATAGTCAAGATCAACACTTTGTGTACCGGTTGATCCATCATACTCAATATGTACACCATTACTAAGTGTGAAGAGTTGAATCATGGGCCATATGTTTGTGTTAATACCTATTTGACCAGATGAGACCTGCGGATTGGTATTCAAGGAAGGAATATTTCGTACAACGTTATTTTGACTAGATGGAGTAGTAGGAGTACCACTACACGAACTAAAACTTGCTGTTCCTTGAGTTGTACCAGACAATCCTGCAGAATCAGGGATTGCCACTCCATCAGTTTGAGAGACATCTACGCCCAGAACAGTGGAAGGTGTAGAGCTTGAACAAAAAACTCCAAAATCAGTACTTTGTCCAGGTGAACCGGATAATGCTACTTGATCAGCTTGTTTTGCACTATCAGTGTTGGCAAAAAATGCGTACCAAGCACCATCAGATCCCTGAGCCATTTGAAGATGCCTTCCGTTTATTGAGACATTTGGTTGGCCTATTGCTTGATCTAATTGAGCATTATCTTCTCGTACAATAACTTCTGTTACCATTGGTCCAGAAATATGATTATCAAAAAGACTATTTTCTGCAGAAACAAAAAGATTAGGATGATCTGAATAGGCAGACACTGCAGGTGAATACGTAGTAATAGGCATTATCAGTGAGAAAGCTAGAATAATTATCAGAATTTTATTCAACTTGCTAATGTAAGAAGATGTATGAGATAATGTTGTCGAATAATTCATACTGCATTTCTCACGTCATATCATTTGCACATTAAGTTTTAACTAGGGCCAGAAATCAAATGCGTCATGGTAAAACCTAAACCAATTATAATAATAAGTGGAATACTAGTATTAATCGGAATTGCAATAACTGCATATCAATCCCAGACAACTTCAGAAAATCTTTCAAATCAGCAAAACACCGTAGCCATAGGAACACAAATGGTAGTTACAAAAGGTATGAACCCAGAGAATAACCAGAATGGAGTATACTCTATTCAAATAACAGATTTTAGAAATGATGATAATGTCAAGGTGACTGTAATTGATCCCATGGGCACACCAATAATAACAAAAACAATTATGAAAAGTCCCATTCAAGAAATGTTCAAGATTGCATCATCTGGAAACTACACACTACAGATAGAGAATCATGGACAGAGAGAAATCCAAGTTCTTGGAATTATTGGATATTATCCACAGGGAATAGAAGTAGCAGATATTTCAGGATTCATAGTACTCATCATAGGACTCAGCGGACTAGCAGTTGGCATGATGTATCTAATCAAAAATCGTGTTAGGTCTAATTAAGAAATTGGTCTAGTTCAGTCAGCCCGTCAACTATATTTTTAAAATTATCATCGCTTTCCATTATTTTGTTAAGTTTGTCCATGTCAACTTTGAAAGTTTCGTTGCCATTGTTTTGACCTACCATTACAAACTTGTGTTCAATAACATAAGAAAGAAGATCTTTGATCTGATTTATCGGTAGTTGTAATTTATCTACTAAATACGCAGAATTTTTTTCTCCACTTTCAAGTTCTGCCATAATTGATGAGACGTTTGGGTCTACTAGAATTTCCATCATTTTTTGCTTGTCAAAACTTTCACTCAAGTTTACCAACTATTCCTAGAATGCAATACTTTTTTCTTATTAGATATAAAATCACTTATCAAAACCCACTATCTTATAATTAATTTCTAGAAGATCTCTTGATGTTTTAATTTGTTTATAGTCCTCAGGAAGACCAGCCGTGATTTCACTATACTTTGGTTTAGAATCATAACTTCTATTAACAAAATTTACAAATTCTTGAGCCATTACAATAAATACTAGCCAAATGTGATTTAAAGTATTATTATTTTAGCATGGTTTTTATCGGGGATACAGGGGATTTTTTAATACTTGTCTTCACAAGAGTTCAGACACATAGTTAGAATTGCGGGTAAGGATATTCCCGGTGCAAAAAAGACCATCATCGGAGTTGGTCAAGTAAAGGGAATTGGTTACAATTTTGCAAAATCACTTTTAGAAGTATTAAAAATTAATCCTAATAGCAATGTAGGTTTTCTTACAGAATCACAAGTAGAAGAAATAGAAAAAGCAATGAGAGATCCAACATCTGTCAACATACCATCGTGGTTTCTTAATAGACGAAAAGACATGGATACTGGAAATAACTTTCATCTTATTACTTCCGATATTGACTTTAACGTAAGAAATGATATCGAACGAGAAAAAGGAATGAACAGTTGGAGAGGATTTCGTCACACATATGGATTAAAAGTTCGCGGACAAAGTACACGTACTACAGGTAGAAAAGGCGGCGCAGTAGGAGTAAAGAAAGGAGGCAAAGTATTACCAGCTGGTTCACCCGGTGCTCCAGCTGAAGGTGCAGCGGCAGCAGCTCCAAAGGCTGGTGCAGCTCCTGCAGCGGCAGCAGCTCCAAAGGCTGGTGCAGCTCCTGCAGCGGCAGCAGCTCCAAAGGCTGGTGCAGCTCCTGCAGCAAAACCTGCAGCGGAAAAGAAAAAGTAGGTTATTGTAAATGGGAGATCATCCAAAAAATTCACGCAAAATGTGGAGAAAGCCAAAACGTCCACTCAATTATGATTTGCTAAATGAAGAACTACACGTACTAGGTACTTTTGGACTTAAGAATAAAAGAGAATTATGGAAAGCACATACAGAACTTTCTAGAATAAGAAATCAAGCCAGATCACTTTTAGCTTTAACACAAGATGTTAGAAGTACAAAGGAACCAATACTTATGAAATCCCTTACAAGAGTTGGATTAGTCAAAGAGAATTCAACATTAGATGATGTACTCAATCTAAAAGTGACTGACTTTTTATCAAGACGATTACAGACATTTATCCAGAAAAAAGAGTCAATCAAGAGTCCATATCTTGCAAGACAGATTGTAGTCCACGGTCACGTGATGATTGGAGAAAGAGTAGTCACTGTTCCTTCATACACAGTAAAAGTGGAAGAAGAAGATCAAATCCATCTATCACCAGAATTAGACCTCAACAAGACAAAACAACAACCTATACAGGAAGTAAAAACGGAACAACCAGCTGAGTAAGAGTAAAACACACGCAATCATTATTTATCAAGAAAATCTATAACATATCAATATGTGTTCAATTATAGGATATCTTGGTATTAGCTCTGCAGCTCCAATAATAGTCAAGGGGTTAAAGAGAATGGAATACCGTGGTTACGACAGTGTAGGGGTTGCAACTTTTTCAGAACATCAGATCAGTGTAAGAAAAGGCGTAGGTAAAGTAATAGAAGTAAATAAAGCAGCGAAATTGGATGAACTTTCTGGAACTATAGGAATAGGCCATACAAGATGGGCCACTCATGGCATGGTAACTGACACAAATGCTCATCCGCATCCATCAAGTTCTGGAGAAATAGCAATTGTACATAATGGAATAATTGAGAATCATGAGGAATTAAAAAAAGATCTACAAGGACGAGGCTATAATTTCAAAAGCCAAACAGACAGTGAAGTAATTGCAAATCTTTTGCAATATAATTACGACAAGACCAAAGAAATTAAAAAGTCCATAATAGCTACCGTAGCTGAATTAAAAGGCAACTATGCTTTTGTGGCAGTTTTTCAAGATGGAACATTAGCAGCAGCTAGACTTCATGAGCCATTGATAATAGGGGTTGGAAAAGAAGGATATTTCGTTTCAAGTGATGTTCTGGGATTTGTAGAATACACTGATGAGGTAATCTATCCCGATAACAAGGAATTTGTAATTATTGATAGAAACGGATTGAAGATTTTTGATTTTGATGCAAATCCAGTGCGACATCAAATAACCAAGGTATCAAAAGAATTTGCTGATGCATACAAGGGACAATACGCACATTATACGTTGAAAGAGATTTCAGAACAACCAACAACAATACTGAATGCTGGAAATAATACAAAACTTGAGATTGACTTGGCCTCTGATTTAATAAAACATGCAAGAAATGTGTACATCACAGGAAGTGGAACAAGTTACAACGCAGCATTAATTGCAAAATTTCTTTTTTCGAAATACGCAAAGATAAAGGTCGAGCCATTGATTTCTAGTGAAGTCCAGTTTTCTCCAGACATATTTGAAGAGAAATCAATCCTAATAGCAATATCTCAGAGTGGTGAAAGTGCAGACGTATTAGAAGCCGTAAGTATTGCCAAAAAGACAGGATCTAAAATCATATCAGTAGTCAACATGATGACATCTTCACTGGTTCACCAATCATCCATTTCCATGGGACTCAATTGTGGTCCAGAGATAGGTGTCGCAGCAACTAAAAGTTTCACATCACAACTTGTCGTACTATACAAGATGGTTGACAAAATATGCGATGGTTGTATAGAACTGGATCTGACAAAAGTGTCAGAAGCAATAAAGAAGATTATCTCCAACGATTCTAAGATCAGAGATATTGCAAAGCGGTTAAAAGATGTTTCAGACATTTATGTATTAGGAAGAGGCATACATTATCCAATTGCTTCAGAAGGCTCATTGAAGTTAAAAGAACTTACGTATATACATGCAGAAGGGCTTCCTGGCGGAGAATTAAAACACGGTCCATTGGCACTGATGGACTCCAATTCTTATGTTTTAATCATAAATCCAAACGATTCCACCTATAATGACACATTAACATCAGCTAGAGAAATAAAAGCAAGAGGCGCCAAGATAATAGGAATTTCTGACAAGCCAAGTGATGTATACGATTATTGGATAGACATACCAAGCATCAATGAATCATTATATCCACTTGTAGAAATAGTGCCGATACAACTTCTTGCATATTATGCCGCAATTGACAAAGACTTTGATCCAGATTATCCAAGAAATTTGGCAAAATCAGTAACAGTCAAGTAATTTTTGAATATTCTTTTTCAGTTAGAGCCAATAGATCTTTAGCATCAATTCCTGTTTTAAGCATACATCCAATAGACGCGCCTCCTGCCCCAGCTCCCTCTTTTACAAATCCTTCAGCGTATGAACTCAGTCCAGAAATTTTTGATTCTGCAAGTTTGAGTTTTGCAACCAGTATAGGAACATCCATTATTTGCATTACAATATCAGTCAGATTTGCAGATTTATCTTCTGCTACATAAGAGGTAGTACCAATGGCTGTGTTCTTTCCTTCAAATCCCATGCTTTTTGCAAAAGCAAGTACCGCTGCCATTTGTGTTCCACCAGCTAACAACACTTTTGAAATTTCAGAAGCAGTACTAAGAATACCAGCAATTGTAGGAATCATGGGATCACCTAAGTGCGATACGATCTCAAATGGATCTTTTGATTGGAGTCTTTTTAATGCCTCCTTCACCGTTTGAATCTTGAGTCCCACAGGATTTTGAGGCATACTACTGCTTACAAATCCTGTAATCCCAAATCCTTCAAGCACACCAAGAGCTGTTGTAGTACCACCGGGAATACTTTCACCAATTATAACACAATCAGTTGAAGCCCCAAGAAATCTACCAATTATTCTACCATATTCTACCGCTTTTCCAACCTCTTCAAGACTGAGAGCACGTTCTTGCCCAATATTTTTTCCATAATCCAAACCCATATCAATGAATGGAAGTTTTGGCGATATTTTGCTACCAGCATTTATTATAATATTTGTAATACTAGCTGCCTCTAATGCAGTTTTTGTCAACAGTGCTGGAGTTGGTTTGCCATCAGGAGTCATTGGGATTACAGAGATGCTTTTACAGTATCCATAGTGAATAAATTCAGCATCAGCAGGTCCTGTGAATTTTATCAGGTCTGGATGTTCTCCAGCCATGGTTATTCCAGGTATTTCAGATGTGGCAGTATAAGATATCACTAGAGAGAAGATGAATTTCTTTTGTTTTGTTTGTTTGATGAATTCTAAACCTTTTTGCTTGTTACCAAGTATTTCGATGTCTTGCAATGACTAATCACTGCCCATAAAATCTAAAAATTCTGATTCTGTTCTAGGTTGCAGCACAAAATTTGTCTTCTTTTCTTTGTCTATGGTTGAATTTGGTGAGATTCCATAATTATGCCCTGGATACAACACAAGATTACCATCAAGTTTGTAGACAATATCAAATAGACTATGATAAAGTTCTTTTGCACTTCCTCCAGGTAAATCTGTTCTTCCACAGTTTCCCACAAAAAGTGTATCACCTGAAAATATTTTTCCATCACCAACTAAACATACACTATCTTTTGAGTGTCCAGGTGTATGTATCACAACAAGTTCAGATTTGCCGAATGTTATTTTTTCGCCATCAGATATGCGTACATCATTTTTTAAAGTAGAGGCTTCGTGTTGTAAGATTTTAGATTTAGTGTATTTCACAATTGCATCGTTTCCAATAGTATGATCAAAA
>JANWJG010000005.1 GCA_025449485.1 Nitrosotalea sp.
GCGAATACGGTATACTTTCGCATATATCTGCTAGAAAAAATGATCTAGTTAAATCTTTCAGAAATTGTCAAGTTCGCCGGACATGAAAAACCCATCAAATACGCAAATATAGTGGATTCATTTTATCCCGAACATGTGTGAATGCGAAAAAGTGCACATGTACGAAGTCGATTTTAAGCTTGATGGCATGGTAGTAGTTCCAACACACAAGAATTGCGGATACGCCCTCAATGAAAAACAGGTAGACAAGTTCCAAAAGGAACTGATTAAAACATGGGGCATAAAAGACGAAAACGAAAAGTAGATTCTAGTTTCAAAAAATAAAAGAAAAAAAGGTTCTAAAACCTATATCAGAATGAAGATACGTGTTCTTTGCAAACTGATGCTTTGCAAGTACAATTAGCTTCACAAAGACATGAGCCTTGCATTTCACAATCGCATTCTGCATTGTTTTCTTTGGATGATTCGCATCCACATGCTGCATCGGTCATACTTGGGGGATCCCACGCAGGGTTTTAAAAGTTATCGAAAGATCTCAATTAGGGGTGTCCCATTTATGACTGAGCTTTCATATCCCCAAGTATTTCATTTGTAGTTTGCATAAGCATCATAGCTTGACTGTCAATTACCATGGGATCACTTTCAATATCAAGCCCTATTTTTAGAACATGAATAAATTCAGGGTTGTGATGAATTTTATTCTTGATTTTAAGCACATTGTCACGATTTACATATCCAAGATAAAAGTAGCAATCAGAAAGAAGTGAGTTCTCTACCAAGTACTCGTACTTTTTCTGGATTATCTCAGAATTTCCATTTTTTTCCACCATGTCAGAGAATCCAATGGTAGATTTTACCATCCTTGAGAGCAGTGATGTTGAGGATCGTTCAATTCCCAGGATTTGATGAATTATGGAAAACTTTTGGTTTGTCTTGTCTTTTTTCATGTTCCTGAGCATTTCAAGCATGTGAGTCGGACTGGGCCTTTTCAGATTAAGAGATGATATTGCATCTGCCAAAAAGTATGATGCACATTTTATCCACACACCTGCAAAAGGATCTTGGGTTTTGACACAGTCTCTTGCCTTGTTTGCAAAAATTCCCGCATCAACAAGACAGCTTCGCGCATGCGATAATGAAATTTGTTCCTTCTTTTCTTTTGCATTTGATAATAACATTCGAAGCTTCCACTGGCTGTCATGTATCACACTCATGTCTTGCAGATGATGCAAAGCGTCACCATTAAAGTCATCAAAGGAACAATGATACACCTTGACAAGATCATCACCAATGTGATGAACTGATTCTCCAGACTGTCCATCTAATACGGTAACATCATATTCACAGCATTTGAAATGAGTCCCATCATTTCTACAACCTCCAAAACCAACAGAAAAATCAGCAAGTGAAAGCAGATTAGGAATTTGTTTTACGTCCATAAGAAATCCAGATGAAGATTTTGCTATAAAGTATCAAAGCTGTTAAAATTTACAAATCCATTCAAAGGCAAAACGTTCCTTTAAATTGCTATTCTTTATGGCTTAGCTAAGCTCCTGTGGTGTAGTCCGGCTAAGCATACTGCCCTCTCAAGGCAGTGATCCCGGGTTCAAATCCCGGCGGGAGCACTTTACATTTATTTCAGAATCTTAATTTCCAAAATAATCTGTGGTGTATTTTTTGAGATGATATTGTAGTACCACAGAGCTATCAGTGTTCTCTGTTACTGATACTCCACGAATTGAAAATACAGAGTCTGCAAAATCTTTTTTCAGATCTTGTGGCATCTTCAATATTGCCTTGTAGGCAGACCCATCACTAGTAGGACAGGTTACGGTAATTGATTCACCGCTTCCATAGGCAAGACAGTTATCGTATGATTTTCCGGGTACAATTTCAGAACTGGCGGTATTAGTAATATGACTTGAATTTGTAGCCTGGACATCGTCTGGCATGACTTGGGGGATACCATTGTAGGATGCAGCGGCTAATCCTAGTATGAAAAATCCTACTATGGCAACTGCAAGAAATGAGAAATGCAAGTGGTTCTTTGATGCCCTTCTTGGGGCAACCTGAACAAGTAATGGCTCTTGAGGCGGTAGAGAACTTTTCACACAGTGATTATGGGGTTGAAGTAAAGTAACATGACTACACAGTCTACATTTCTTTTGAGTAGATTTTCTGCAGCCAGAGCATACTGTATGGTTTGTTAGCTCTCCACCACAAGTTCTACACGATTCATCAGGCATACAAATTTGAAAATTTTTATCATAATTAAAGAATAAGAAGAAATTGTCCTTGTAATTTCTACCCAAGACTTAAATTCAAAAACTGTGAGACTGTAAATTCACTATTTTATCAGGTCACAGTAATTTGAGTATGCAACACATCAGTCAATGGAATTGCAGAAGTCAAGCTACTCCAGACAAATATTTCAACAGTGTATTGTCCAGTGCTCGTTGGAGTCCAAACCCGTGACGCTGTAATTGTTTGGTTGCTAGGAAGACCATTACCAAGAAGTGAAGATCCTTCTAGAAAGTTAGTATTACCTTTACTATCTAGTATTTGTACCAAATAGGTGATCTTTTGATCAGATTTACCATTGTTTGTAAGTGTGGATTCTATTCCAATTTGTTGACCAGTATGAAAACTTGAAACTTTTTGGCCAGATGTGTCAACCAGGATAGGCTGAGTCATTACAATGTTACTGTTCATGGCCATGGCAGATTGTGCAAATCCAGCTAGTATGAGAACAGATCCAAGTAAAAATAATGTATTCTTCAACAATTTGAGAGAACTGACATAACTATAAAACAATTGCTCATAATTTCCAAGTAAAAACTTTAGTGGTATATCAAATCGATTTTGTAAATTTTAGATTTTTAATCAACAGTTATTCTTTTTATCACAATTTCATGTCCTTCGTAGATATGCGAAGCATGATTTGCCTTGATTATTTCATCCATTTTTTGATCTGTAAAGTATTTTTCATTATACCTTCCTAGACTTTTTTTACAGTTAAAACAGTAGATTTCCTTAAACTCCACGATACAAAAAATGATTTTATCGTATTTAAGATTCTATACCTGAAAATCCAGGCTGATCTTTATTTTGATGGAACTGGATTTTTGATACCTTGTAGTATATCACCTCTCCCCGTCGTTCAATTACCGCAATCACAGGCTCCTTTCCCATGGTAGTGATATCTTCGATTTGTTTTTGTAGCAAACCAATTTTCTCTCTCTTGCCTTCAGTCATGCCAAATACAACATATTTTGCACCTTTTTCTCCAAATTGTCCTCGCTCATAGACTCTAAAGTCAGAACCAAATCCAAATCCATCTTTTGCCACATATCCTTTGGTTCTCAGATCTCGATATATGAGAAACTTGGTAAAAGAGTCAGGATCAATTTTCATGCATTCTGTCATCATGGAATCAAAATCCACCAGACTTTTACCTTTGAAGAGTCTGAGTTTGTCAACATAAAGCAAGTATAAAGATTCAAACGGCTTGAGAAAGAATTTTGTTTTCTCCATCTCCCCAAATCCTTTTAGTTCCAAGCTGTGCTGCATGTCTTTGTCAGATACAAGGACATGATCTTTTACCAGGGTTCCTTCTACTTTGGACTCTAGTTCAGACATTGAGATCCATGAAACCATTAGCAATATAATAGATCTTGCGCATTCCAAGAGAAATCTCTCAAGTTGGTAAAAATAACATGTGAGATAATTGTGAAAGAGTGGAAAACCCCGAGAAGGATTTCAATCACAGTACGTAAAAATCACATCTTGTGATCTCACGGTTAAAATATAGGGCATTAATAAACAAAAAAAAGTGTTATTATGCACGGAGCAAATTACCGCGTTGGAAATGGCCAACCATATACAAGAAAGAAGTACATCAAGGGTAAACCACAGATAAAAATTGCAAAGTTTTACGGAGGAAAAAAAGACGGTGATTATGATTTTTGCGTACAGCTCTGTTCTAGCCAAAAGATGCAGATAAGACACATGGCAATTGAATCTGCAAGATTATCTGCAAACAAGGCAATAGAGACAGTCACAGGAGAAACTGGTTACTATTCTACACTTAGAGTATATCCACACATTCTTCTAAGAGAGAACAAGATGATTTCAACTGCCGGTGCAGACAGATTGTCAGAAGGAATGAGAGGCGCATTTGGTAAGGCAGTAAGCTTGGCAGCACGCATTGAAATCGGTCAGGTTATCATGGAAGCACATGTCAAGAAAGAACATGTGGAGGTAGCAAGAAAGGCATTGCACGGTGCATCTGTAAAATTACCATGCACCCCAATGATCAAAGTAATTCCACTAAAACCTGCCCTAGCTTAATTTTAGAGAGTTAAGAATCTCTTTTTGTTTCTTGTTTAAAATATCAAGAAATTCTTCAAATTCCTCATTTGTAGGATTACGTTTTAGAATTCTTCTGCACTGATAATAAAACGAATTGTACAATCTTCCTATTACAATTCCATAAGCAAATGAATTAGAATGAGTATTCAGTTCATCAAGTGACTTTACAATTTTTAAAATTTCATCAGACTTGTCTGCAACCTCACTTATTTTCTGATTTAGTTTTTCTTCGAGTTGTTTATCCATGATATACTTCATGATACCATATTAAAAAATTGTATTCCAAACAGTATCCTTTAATAGACTAATTATTTCTAAATCGGTTAAGCGGTTGTAGTATAGCTTGGTTATTATGCGGGATTGCCAATTCTGCGACCCGGGTCCAAATCCCGGCAACCGCATGCTAATCTTAGACCCGTTTTGCAGTGCGTTCAGAAAAACCGCAGCCTCGTTCTGGTGTGCGGTCTGATGATAGCAAAAGATTTTGGACTCGTTTTAGAAAAGATTCAAACAACTGCATTGAGTTTCGGGTCTGCAATTTTTGCAACCGCATTATGGATTTGAACACGTTCCGATATAGACGCCAACCCATTCGAGTCCATATAGTTTCGATCCCTTGGTTGCCATCCCTAATTTGCCTTTAGCTCAACTGCAGCATCATCCCAGATATCTGCGCTGCTTGCAGTCCACTTGCATGTGACAGCACCTGGTGTTGGTACCATTTTAGAGCTTGATGCACCTGTAATTGCGTTTGGCATATTGATATTCCATTGTTGTGTACATGTCGGAGAGCCAAGTGTAGAACCACCATAAATTGATGGAAGGTCAAGAACCCAGTCGTTTGCAAATTTTGTTGTTAGTGATATTGTTGGACTACTAGCAACAATATTGTGGTTTGTTACACTAGTAGGTAATGGACTTGTCTGGTTTACTCCAGAAAATGAATAAGCCCCAACTACGGCTTGAGTGGGTCCTCCCATGGTAACCACGATGTTTCCAGTACCGGTTGGGTTTTTGAGGTACCAGAACTCGGCATCATTATTGTAAAATGACATGACTTTTTGTGTTAGTGGTATACCACCAAATGTAACTGATGCAGCATTGTTGCTATTCGCACTAATACCTACTACAAGCAGTCTGTTGTTTCCAGATCCGGCGCTAAAGTTTGCAAGTGTGATCTGGTTTGATGATGATACGGTTCCTGATGTTGACTGGATGCTGTTTAGTGTAATGCCTGCGGGTGGTGGAGGAGTATTAGTTGTTGCAGATGCAGTGTTTGATGGCGGGCTTGTTCCGGCTGAATTTATCGCAGATACTTTGTATGCATAAGTTGTACTTGCAGCAAGCCCAGTATCAGAGTACGTTGTTGCAGTCGAGCCTGTGTTGGGAACGATGGTAGACCAGGTGGAGCCGCCATCAGTGGAACGCTCTATCTTGTATCCAGTTATTGCAGAGCCGCCGTTGTTTGAAGGAGATGTCCAGGACAGATTAATTTGTGATGGCGATATGCCAGCTGCTGTAAGACCAGTGGGTGGTTGTGGAGATACAGGTGGCGGTTGTCCATTGTTAAACCATGCAGTAATCTGGGTGTTGCTTGTTATAGATATCTGTCTTGGATTGGCGGTAGAATTGTTATCAAGCC
>JANWJG010000006.1 GCA_025449485.1 Nitrosotalea sp.
ATTCTATAACCGGTCTGAAGACAGGAGTTGCATACACCTATCGAGTCTCGGCAGTTTATTCTGATGACACCTCTACTGATCCTTCAAATATTGCAGCTGCAATTCCTTCCACAACTTCGGTACAATCTCCAAGCCCCCCAGTTTCATCTTCCACTTCAAATGTGAGATTTGATTTTGTTCCTTCAGATGGAACTGTTCTATCAAGTGTCATATGTAGTCAAAGTGACTATCTTGGATTGCAATACAAAAAAGATCCTAGGACCATAATGCTTGATGCGTCTCCTACCTCTGATCCTATAAACAATAATCTTGCAAATTTGCTATCATACCAGAATAATCATCTAAGTGATCTCTCAGTTCCCGCCCCATTGATTGCAAAACCTGCCTCTTCTACTAGAATTAATCTGTCCTGGCTTCCACCCATTGAACAATATGGCCAAAAGCTAATGGGATATAGGGTGGAATTGAAAGATGTGCAAGGAGTATTCCAAGTAATTGATGTAGATACTGGAAATAGCACCACAAAATATTCTATTGACGGTCTAACTCCTAATACAACATACACCTATCGAGTCTCTGCAGTTTATTCTGGTACACACAGCAATCCGTCAAATGAGGCGTCTGTTACAACATTAGCGTATGTTCCACCGCCTGTGCCAAAGCCAAACCAAACTGGTACTTCTACGCCTCCTACAAATACACCTCCATCTTATGTGTCCCCGACTGCAAACAACGTAAAACTTGATTTTACAGCTCCTGACGGAAACATCTTGACTGGAATAATACTTTCACAGAGTGATTACCAACAACTTGTTATCATAAAGGACCCAAGAACAATTCTATCAAATGTAACTCAAACACCATTTACAATAAACAATGTACTATCAGGAATTTTGAGATATCAAACACTTCATGCTGTAAAGGAATCTGATAACACCCCTCCTACTCCTGTACCAATTGTAAATTCTAGTCAGCCTCCGACATCCAAAACACCCCCTGCTGCTGATAGCACATTGATAAATGGTGTAATTACTTCGGTTGTTGCATCTGGTGTTGTCGGCATAACCACATGGTTTGTTAGAACCAAGGTGGCAAGAAAGATAGCAAAAGATTATCATTTTACACTAGAGCATGCATCTGCTGCAACTGCATCTCAAGTAAGAATACGAAACAGCGGTGAAACAATAGAGGACTGTGTAATAATATGTGGAAAAGATACATGTGTCTGGATTGATACAAATCTTGACAAGCCACGGCATATCTACGAAGGAAGTGTCTCGTCTGTAACAATTCCTAAAGAATATGAGCATCAAAACCCGAGGATAATTGTCAAGAGCGGCAAGAAGGTATTAAGAAAAATAATGCTTGATGATATGGCCCATGGATAGGCCAAAAATAAATTAATAAAAAGTTGGGCTTAAGACGAGTACTTTTTCAAGTTCCCGTTCTTGTTGAACAGATCTTGGACGTTTGTGTCTGCAAGGTGATACTTTATGTTGATTCCCTTGTTGACATCTACCAATTCTGTCTTCTGTGTTGCAGCGCCACTATAGTATGCATTCAATGCATCGCTACGTGAACCTCCCTGTTCCAAGACTTTGGTCATGGCAAGTTTTCCCTGAGCTACCTTTGTCTGCATGTATGCAAATTCGTCTAGGAATACTCCTTGTGCAGAGCTATCCACTTTGCTGACAAAGCCAGTGTATGCGTTTACTGGGCTGCTCATGTCATTGACATTGTTTGCGCTAGCAAGGTCTGCTTGCAAGTAATCGTTTGCAAGTTTGCGTTGCTGGTCAATCAACTGTTGTTGCTGAGCTTGGTATGCTTGTTTTTGTTGCTGTGCTGCGTATTGCTGCTTGAAGAGTTCTATGTTGTATAGTATCTTCATCATGCCAGGATCCTTCTTTATTGCGTCGGTTGCCTTGATCTGTATGTTACCTAAAGAATCCTGTCCTGAATCTGCCCAGGCAAACCCTATGTAACTTGCACTCAATAGCAATGATCCTGCGCTGATTGCAAGAACTAGCTGTATTTTGGTTCCATTCATTCTCTATGTTTCACCTCCTAGTTTTCTCCCGACAATATTGTTTCGTCCGAATCTCACGGACTCATCAGGGGATTTGGTGCCGGTCATATCGATTTTAGCATTGCCTCCATGACTTGTTTTACAATTTCTCTAAAGTCATTTTCCAGTATCTTGTGGACGACTGTCTTGTATCCACTGCATCCATCAGCGTGTCCAAGTAGGTGTTTTGCACAAAAGTTTTTTCCACACCTAGTGCATAGTTGTGTACAGTTGCGAGCACAAGCACTGCATTTTGCTTCCTCTGTTCTTTCAACTGTTGGTATTGTTGTCATGGTATCACTTGTCCGAGAAATTATAAATCAATTAGAACGCGTTTTGCCGCAGAAATGTGGGGGACATTTTAGGTATAAATCAAACTTGTACATGCCTAAAACATTGGCGTTTTAACATTTTTGCGACAAAAATGTAGTAAATGTTTTTAATAATAGTATGAGACCTTGTCATCATGGTAGGCAGAGGAACAGACAACCCTGAAGGGGCAATCCCGCTGAAGAATCTTACAAAAAATGATATCAGCCCACTTGATGTTTTGATACTGCAAGTTTTGCAGAGTGGTGCTACTCCTGATACTGCAAACAAGGAACTTGAAAAACACGGCTATGTGCTCTCGCGAGATAATGTCAAGGGCAGAATCGAAGAATTGGTAAAAAAAGGTGTTATCTTGGAGCACAACAATGGAGCAGACACCAAGAGAGACGACAGGATAAAATGGATTCTAGTTGATCCAAGTAAGCTATTTGACAATCAATTCTATACTTTTATCAAAACACAGAACCCACTTTTTGAGCGCCGAGTTATTCCATATTCTGAGATGTACAACAACTTGGTGGAAATTAGCCGGGAATATAGTATTGTTACAACAATTGACGTTATCCAAGGAGAGGGACAAAACTATGACTTTATTCTAAGGATAGTGACAAACGATGCTGGCCACTTTGAAGAGATGGTGGAAAAAATCAGGTCCCTTGGATGGGTGCATTCTGTTGACAGCAAACCAATCCACGTGCTAGAAGGTGTTGGAATATCAAAGAACAATCTGACCAAAGTTCACATGAATTACTTTTACGAACCAATAAAGCTTCCAGACTTTGAGTCGTATCTTAAGACCATACGACAGGTGTATCGAACTTATGATACCTACATAAAAGACGAGGGCTCATCAAAGCAAAAAGTTACTAAAAAGAAAAGCAGTGAAGATGCATATGGTGACTCTAAACCAGAACAGTAAATCTTGTCTCACCTTGAACCGATAATTGCAAATTGCACTGTCTGTGGACACAAGTTACAGTTTGATAAGATAACCAAAAAAAGCGAAAATTTGTTTTGCACAAACTGCTCGTCTAGATATATCTTCAAAGATGATTATCTGAATTTACTTGCACCTAGCATAAGACGTGAAATTTGTACAAATGGAATCCTTGCAAGAAAGATAAAAGAGAAAATGCATTTAGGCAGACTCTCAAAAAATGAGCATGATATCATCAAAGGAATAATTGCAAGCAAGTACATGGCACGACAATATTTCAGAAACGTCGTACATCATACTGAGGCTGCTTGGTCTGCTAGATCCTATGAAAGATTCGAAGAGATATTTATGATACATTATCTTGATTCTCTTTTGAAAAAAAAACAGGTGACCTTTGTTGATGCGGGCTCGGGTCCTGGGAGATATCTTATATTGTTAGGATCTAAAATTGGAATGAATTCGTGCAAGGACCTGAAAAAAAATCCTGAAACAAGCAAGCTGTATCAATATGATGTAAACTATGAAAAAAACCTGCGATATGTTATAGGACTAGACTATTCTGAGGAAATGATATCGCACTCTACAAGATTACTAAAAAAATATGGGCTGGGTAAGTTTCTAAACAAGCAAATATTTCCAATAACTGGAATTGCCCAGAACTTTAATCTAAACAAAAAGATGCTCGATGATACCCATAAGGTCATTGTCTGCACATTTCAGACGCTAGGTAACCAAGAAAATACGGAATTACAGGTACAGATGCTCAAATCCATGAAAAACCTGGCACTTCCACATGGTACCATAATAATTTCTGTCTTTAACAAGAAACTCTTCAAAGATTTTGGGCTCAAAAAATTCTATGGACGCGAGGTCAAAAGAACAGTAGGTGAAATAATGACCTCAAAGCAAGATGCAGAAAATGCAATACTTAGGACATCAAAGGGTGTTTACTCCAAATGGTTCTCAAAAGATGATCTAGAAGACTTGTTTCGTAGGGCAAAGATATCAAAATACAAAATAATGGATACAAAATCTTTGCAATCAATAGGTGGGTATGAGGAGTATCTCAAGGAAGAAGAGCAACGCAAAGATGTCTTTCCAAGAGCCATAGTGGGAATGGCTCAGGTCTAGATGTTACACGCCGGTGCTATCGCTTTTATCTGGGCAAACTTTGTTTCAAATTGTTGTCAGAAGATCTAATTGGTGCAATCCAGCAAATCCTAATTCTTGGGAAAGGTGACCAAGGTAGGCTAGAATATCTTCTTGACCTTTTACAAAAGGGAAGACCGCTTCCAGAATCTGATCAGAAATATCTACAACTAATGATACCTCTCTATCTTGGTCCAAGAGACTCTGACTCTTACCAGAAAAATGCAGAACTTGCAATAGAAAAGTTACATGATGAAGTAAAAGAACTCCGTGAAAAAATACAAAAAATTGAAAGAAAAGGATTTGAAAAGTATGTTGGAAGAAAAGCAGTCTTGCTCTTTGTTACGATATTTATTGGATGGAATGCATTACAAATCTATATTCAGCCGTTCATGTCTGGTATCATTCCAAGTACGATGATATCATATGCATTTCCACTAAACTTGGCTGCAAGCTATGTAAATTATGCTCCAGTTGTATGGTTTGGGTTTTTGATATTACTGATATCATGGCCATTTATTGGCGCAATACATCTTGCCAAGTTTATCATATCGCGTAAAGTCTCAAACTAGTTACTGTAGCGCAATACGGTAATAGTCCCAGCGTTCTGGGTCAAATTGCTTTACAAATTCAATAGGCTCGTTTCTTTCAATTCTGCTTGTAATGACATCGCGTAGCGCAAAACTTGTAAGATACTTGTATCCTTTTGCCTGAACCTGCATGTTAAATAACAATCTCATCTCTCTTCCACCTCGTTGTCCCCAGTATCCCATCCTGATTGCAAGTGGCTCCATGAATGCGGTGTTTTTTAATCCATAGTTTACCTCATTTATTTCGGGTCGCAATTTGTATGCCTCAAGTGGGCCTCCTTTTGTAAAACCTATGATGGGACCATTGTCACTTCCTAGTCTTAGTGTGTTTAGTATGGTATCTTTTGCCATGACTGATTCTACAAAATCATCTTTTTTGAATTGGAGAGGTTTTGGTAATTGCTTGTGAATCTCTGATAATGTATCTATGAATTCTGGTGCTTGTCTGTTTGACATTGATTCTATTATTGCAAAGAATTTTGTATTGTCATAGACAAGTGATCCTTCTATCTGAATTTCTTGCTCTCGTAGTTTCATAAACGACAAAACATTGTCTGTGAAATGTTTTCTCATGTCTTTTGGAAGTGCTTGTAACACACTCTGATACATCACTGCATCATTGTTGAGAAGGTCTTCAAAGTATGCAACAGATCTTCTTACGATGTAATATGGATGCCATGCCAGTGCATGTGCGTTTTTTTGTGCCATCTCTAATGCTTTTGCAAAGTCTCCTAGTGTGTATCCTGCAATCCTGTCTGTTACTGAAAGGAACCATCCTATTTTTTTGAAATGTTCTTTTTTGCTCTGATCATTTTTTACAATCTCTGATAAATTAAGACAATCTTCAATTTTTTTCTCTGTCACTTCTTTTATTTCTCCGCTCCAGGGATATGTCGTCCTGTGGATTAGTGCGGCAATCAAATTTTTGTCAATATTTGCATCTCGCAGTAACAAGTTTAGCTTTTCATCTGTCATGACAAATTTTACGGCATCTTCTTCGTGTGGTTTGTCCACCTTTTTTTGAGGATCATAGTCGTGAAACAGAGCGGCTACAAAGAGATATGGAAAGTCATCTGGCTTGAGAATGCCATGGATACGTTCCCCTTGGGCTGCAAGTAGGGTGACATAGGTTACTTCTAATTCGTGTATGATATTGTGATATCCGTAATATTCTACACCCAGGCCCTTTGACTCAAACAGGTTTATGGTATAATCGAGAATCTTTGCATAGCACTCTCTCTTAAAACCATTATCTACCATGATTTTTTGTATCTCTTCCCGCAAGGCTACTGGATCCTGATTCTGTAGCAATATTCTGGTAATCGAAT
Organism: Nitrosotalea sp.; assembly: GCA_025449485.1. Lineage (GTDB taxonomy): Archaea > Thermoproteota > Nitrososphaeria > Nitrososphaerales > Nitrosopumilaceae > Nitrosotalea. The sequence goes on from JANWJG010000006.1 coordinate 6,400, forward strand.
ATGGTGGCTTTAAGTTATCGCTCTTTTTTAATCATTTTTTGAGTATGTTTTTCCTTTTTTGGTAAATCGTAAGAACAACTACAGCTGCAATTATGATTATTGTAACCATGGATATGTTGGTATAATCTGCAGACCAATTGGCTACTAGGATTTTTGGCGAGTCTGCCAATATTTCTGTAGATTCTTGGTTTACATTTCCAATGATAGGTCCTTGCCATCCTGAAAATATGTGGTTTACTAGAATATCATTTCCTGGAAGCGCTGTGATGTCTACAATGGTTCCGCTGTTATACCATCCTGTTCCAAGGACTCGACCAAAATTAGTGATGACGTTTACATAATACTGGGTTTTGTATTTTAGATCAACTTTGTGTGGCCCTGACATGTGAATGACTGGGGACTTGAAAGTGTCTGACTCTCCTGAAATCACATTGATATCCGAGTTGTCAAGTGACCATCCTACAATCTGCTGTCGTGTGTATTTGTTGTCTGATGATATGGTATCTGGTACAATGAATTGCTCGTCAGAGCCTGTATCAAACCAGTTGTCGTTTGTTGGAGATGCTGGGAAAAAAGTTGTATTGGTGGTTCCTTGCAGTAACATCTCAAATTGTGGTTTTGCAATAAAAAGTATCGAGTGGTTATGGTCTGCTACCATGTCTAATGTAAAGTTTCCATCAGATGATCTGTTGACGGGAACAACTGGGCCATTGTCAATTGAATATTCTTGTAGGTTGTATCTACTGATACCATCTACTGTCCAAGAATATTTTTGGGAAATTGTATATTTTTGATGGCTGGCTACATGAATTGTATATGCATCCGATGCATGGTTTTCATAGCTGACACTGATGGTAACTTGATTATTTTGTAAATCCACTGCTTGGCTACTTGGTACTGTGATGAAAAACAACAAAACCTGGACTAGCAAGAGTGCCATATATCGTATTGTCAAAAATGTTCGCCTGTCTTATTGCTAAAAGACCTTGTATTTTTCAATTTTCTAGGTAGAACAATCTCTAGAAAAGGTCAAATAATACGCGATAAAAAAGAATCCATGCGTTGGCATTCTTATGTGATAATGTCTTGCATTGTCTTTTCAATAGGTATAGCACCAGTTTTTGCACAAACATCACAACAATATGCTCTAAAAGATGCACAGAGCGGTCAGTCATTTCAGATACCTTATGATATCACGGGAGCAACAGTTACTGACATGTCAATTAGCGCACCTGATACATCACTTGTAATTTCGTTGCAGTCAACTGCTGATGGCAACTTGACTGTCACATTACCAAGATCTCTTATTGATGCAAAAGATGGTGCAAACGATGATCAATATTTTGTTCTAGTAGATGGGGCAGATACTGATTTTGCAGAAAGTAAGACTAGTACTGATAGGACCATAACCGTATCAATTCCTCAGGATACTACACAGGTAGAAGTGATTGGTACTCAGGTAGTTCCAGAATTTGGGGTCTTGGCATCAATAGTTCTTGCCATTGCAGTGTTTTCCATAGTCGCAATATCTGCAAAGACTCGGCTCAAGTTTTCCTAAAGTATACTCCTTTTTTCAAGATCAACGTAATAGTTTGATTCTCTTGAGGGGTTTTGTTCATCTAGTTTAGTTCCCCACCTTGATAGTCTAAATTAAAACCATGTAGAAATGGCGCAAGAAACTTAAATAATTAAAAAACAGTATTTGGTAGTACATGTCTGTAAAAGTAAAAGATGTCAAGGCCAAAGTAATCAAAGAAGATGATGGGACTTACTCTATTGCGTGTTCTGCGCTTGGTGTGTATAGTACAGGTAAAAATCTACAAGATGCCAAAAAGAACTACCTCAAAGCTGTCAAGCTCCATTTATCAGTATTAAAAGATAAAGCTACTGAATCTATTGTGGTTTGAGAAAACTTTCACCGATACACGGAAAGGATCTTTCAAAATCCTTTGTAACAAGTTTGGTTTTCAGGCAATAAGACAAAAAGGAAGTCATGTAACAATCACAAATGGTTCCATATACGTTACAGTTCCATTAAAAGAGATTCGAGTAGGATTACTTGGAGTCATTTTGAGAGATTGCAGCGTGACAAGGGAAGAATTTCTAAAAGAAGTTTAATTCTAATTATATGACTAGTTTTTTATTGAAAAGATGTAGAGGTTTCATTATTTTACATGTACTGGACTGGCATATCATAAAAAAGTGACGTAGGTTTCTTCTAGTTTTCAGCACGAATTTTGAATTTAGCATAACCCACTGGAAATACATCAATTAGTCTAGTTCTACACTTATCTTATTTTTCTAACTAAACCCTGCGCCAAACTGGTCTCCATGTTGGAGGGGATCTGCAGAATCTGAACCTTTTAGCTTGAGATACAAAAATGCCTCATTTACAAGCTGAACTGCAGACTCGTCTTGCAAGTGAAACTGCTTTTTTGCCAGGTCGTGGTATTTCTTTAATTTGCTATCATCTTGCTCATCAAGGGATATCTTGTCTTTGAGTATCGCTGATGCTATTTTTTCAATCTGAGAATTGTATTGAGAATCGTTCATGATTATTTTAAACCATTTCTTGCTTTTAAGTGATTGTCATCTATGATTCGGATTTTTCAGAATTGATATCTTCTTCAAATTCATCGTCTAGAAATTCTGTTGACTCGTCGTTATTTTCCGAAGACTCGTCTGGGAATTCTTCCTTGTCTTTATTTTCTTGCTGCATCATTTCTCTCTATTTCTTTTGTACTTTATAACTCAAGTGTGCTGTTTTAACTAGTCTACACCTTGGTTAACTTTGTTAAGTCACAATGATACGCAATGCATTATAAACTCATAACGAGTTATCCCTTATGCAAACAAGACTCCAATACACTGCATTGATTGCATGTGTCATGTTGGTATTGCCTTCTGCAGCATTTGCAGAATCTAGTCCCAAGTCAAAATATGCCGAACAACAATTACAGGTACAGTTTGCATCTATTACTTGTAATAATGCATATCTTGATGGATACATAAATGCCGTAGTGACTGCAATTAACAACTCTACTACAACTGCAACTCTTGGCACTGATATTGCAAAAACAGGTGCTGACTTTGTTGCATTACAAACAGATGTTAATTCCAGCAATACTGCACAGTTCAAGACTGATCTCAAAACATATCACACCGACACCAGAACTACAAATCTAGATTCTCGGGCTGATCTAAAGGCAACTCATAGCAAGACTGTGTATGCCACACTAAAATCTGCAACAGGTCAACTACGGTCTACTGAAAATAGCTGTCTCTTTGTAGCAAAACAACAAAGGGCTCATCTAAAGGTGGACATGTACAACTATGACATGGCTCGTGCTAATAACATGACCCAGAAAATGGCAAAACACGGTGAAGATACCACTGGAATGGCCAACATGATAGGCAACGCAACTGCACAAATTCAGGCATTTCAATTAGCAGTACAAAATGCACAAAACAGCACACAACTTCAGGCAGCAATTCAAAGTTTCTGTCTTTACAATGGATGCAAAACCCCTGATAACTTTCACTTTGCAGCAGCAACTGCAATTCAAGCAGATCAGGCAAAACTAAATCTTCTTGCCACGAAAAACAGCACAACTTCGTATCAAGGATTAGTAAGTCAAGCACAGACAGATATCGGAAATGCACAAACTGCACTGAACCAAGTGGGCTCGAACAAATACCAAGGAAACCAATCAAGTGATGTTTGGAATAATATCAAGGCAGCAGCTGATGTGATTCACCATCTACAGCAGATTGTAAACCACAAACACTGATTCATCTTTCTCTTTTTTATTTTTTATATCCCTAGTTTTTCCCAAAGTCTTCAAGAGCTGCTTTTGCATCCTGTTCACCTGATCTTATCAACTTCTTTATGGTATCAATTGAAAAGTCAGCATCTTCAAAAAGATAGTGAGACTCTTCTTTTCTTTCTATCCTGACTATCTCCTTTATTATGGCCCCTCTCTGGCAGGCAAGTTTGTTAAACTCTGGCTCTATTTCTGCAAGTTTTTTCTTGCTGGCGTCATCAAGTGGAGCAGACTCTAAAATGTCATGCATCTTGTTTATTATGGTTAGATATCTTGAAATTATTTTTGACATTCGTACTGCCTGGTCTGTCTTGTCTGCATGCATAATGTCTCTTGCTCTATGCCATGACTCCATCATGTTTTTTGGGATATCTTCTTGTCCTTTGGGAAATAGATTTACAAGTATGACTCGCTTGTCACATACCGGTGATGCATCAATTACTTCTCTTAGGGGTGTATTGCTTAGTAGGGTACCATCCCAGAGGTATTTTTTACCTACCTTGGTCCACGAGATTCCATAAAATGGATATCCTGCACTTGAAAGGACATGCTCTGATGTAAAATTGTCATACTTGCTATCAAATATGGATGGTTTTCCACTCTGGATGTCTGTTGAAGTTATTATCAGTCTTGGCCTTGAAGGATCCTTTAGTTTTGTATAGTCTACGAATTTTTCTAGAGTTGCTTTCATGGGAGACATGTCGTAAAGATATGGATAATTGTACAAAAATCCAAATGCCGGTGTCATCCAAAGTGGAAAAAATGCATTAGTGTTTCCCCAAATTGCAGAGTAAATCGATGATGAAACCTCTTTCATACGTCCGATAAAAAATGGTGATGTTACAGTCTGTCCTAATGTAAGCCAAAATGTCTCCAAATCTTTTGCAGGGTTATCGCTTTTACTTGCTGCAATTATTGCAGCATTGATTCCGCCTATTGAAGTGCCTGCAACAACATCTATCTTTATCTTGAGCCTGTCAATTGTCTTGTATACTCCACACTCGTAGGCTCCAAGAGAGCCTCCGCCCTGGAGAACTAGAACATTTTCATTACAATGCTTTTCGCTAGTTTCTTTGTGCATGTATGATATAGTTTGTATTGTTATGTTATGATGTTTTCTATGATTCTCAAGGTCAGAGTATTATAGCAATCACATGGGTTTTGCTTTATTTTGCATACGTTTGCTCTTGTGGAATGCATTATGTGATGATAATATTCCAAATGATGCTACTGCAACTCCTATGAAATTTCGTATTACCATGACATCATCTGGTCTTGTTGCAATTACTGTAGCATGAAATACGATATAGTAATTGTCAAGCAACCAGAATGCAAGTGTCATCCATGATGTAATCCCTGCAACTAGATAACCAATTCTTGATTTACTTAACACCTTGGTTATGCTAAAACCAATTGCACTGTACCATGCAATTGACATTGCAATCCACTGGATTTCGTATACTTGTTTTCTGTCATCTAGGTAATAGTATGTAGTACCTATGAAGGCAAGGGAAAAAAGACAACAAAGTAAAAGTCTGTGATTTGTAACCAAACTTGTTCTGCCTTCATTTGGTTTAGTCATATTTGATGCTGATTGCTTTGTGTCATTTTAAACCATGAGTTGGTAAAACTATTTAGTGTGAATGCTTTGACAAAAACTTGTTAACTATCTCGGCCAGTCTTTCTGGGTCTTCAACATATGGGGAATGACCACACCCTTCGATTGGCATAAACTCGCAATTTTTGATTGATGATACAAACTGTTGTGAATATTCAAATGGTATCAGCTTGTCTTCTCTGCCCCACACCACTAGTGTAGGAACATTGATTTTTTGTAGCTTGTCAAAAATGTCTGGCGCATTTTTTAAACCCAAGAGTGTGGACAAGAAAACCATCTTTGCGTTTCGTCTTGACATGTTATTGACAAACCTCTCAATTGATATCTCTGATACTTGTTTTCCAGGACCTACCATCATCTGGTATGCATTTTTTACAGAATCCCTGTTTGGGTATAGTGCTGCCATTGTATATGCGTCAAGTGTTGGAGTAGACTTTCTCATTATTCCTGCAGGGGAGACTAGAACAATCTTCTTAATTGTTGGATCCTGAACTGCGGCGCATTCTGCAGTTATTTGGCCTCCAAGCGATGTTCCTATGATGTATGTATCCTTAATTCCAAGTGTACTGATAAAGTCAAAAACAAATTTTGTAAAGAATTCTGGAGTATAATCCACTGATGGCTTGTCGCTCTGTCCATATCCAATAAGATCTGGAGCAAAAACATGGTATTTTTTACTCAGGTGTGGTATGAGACTTATCCATCTTTCTGCATATCCTCCCAGTCCATGCAGGAGGATCAAATTGCGATCTGACTGACCCTCTTCCAAGTATCTGATGTTATTCCTGTTTACTGTGACAAATTTTTCCTTCATCAGCGTGCATTGTGGACCTTGCAAACAAAATAAGTTTTTAGCGACACTAGTTATGACAATATTGGTAAAGCCTTATTCACTAAAAAGATCGATAAACCATCAATTTTTCTTTGAAATTGCCATCATGGTATAGTCTAACATCTTCGAATAAGATGACAGCATTATTTTCACATAATCGTCATATGATTTCATTGCTGACATGATGTTTTCTACAAATGTCTTTTGAAAACTGTTCATCGCATCTATCTCAAATATAGTAGTCTTTGTAATCGCTTTTGAATACCTGTCAAACGATTCTATTGCTTTTTGGTCCACTCCCATGTTGTCAAGAATCTCTTTTTCTGCGATATAACATGTGCCAAAAAAGTCTCTTGCAATGCGCAAGCCTTCTGACTGCAAGTCTGCAAAACTTTCAATGTATACAGGCAACAAGCCTTCTATCTTCATTATGACTTGATTTGTACTGTCTCTCATCACATCGCATACTGAAAGAGGACTGGTAACATCTGTGGTTTTTTCTTGTGTATGGGGTTTTGACACTTGCTATTTATCTTGTAAGTGCGCCCTTTTAACAATTTGTTGTATGCACAATAGATAACTAGCAATCCATATATGTTCAGCAATCTACTTTATCCTACTGTCCATGTCTATTCAACCTGATGTGAAAAAATCGCTAGCAAATTACAAGCACAACTCTCTTTTCTGGACTGACTTGATGTATCTGATGTCAAACAGACAACAGTCGCTTGCTGCCACTGGTCCATTTAGAAAATTTGCTATCAACGTCAAAAGCATTGGCACAGAAACAATAGAAATGAATGAAGACATGGCAGAATTTAACACCAGGCTTTCTGCATATTACAAACAACTTACAGATACATGGAATGAAGCACAGAAAGAATACTCTAGAAAGGTTCCCGAACTTCCAAATGATTCAGAGCATGTAGAGGCATCAAAACGCATATGGATTGATATCTTTGAAAACTACTTTACACGACTATTTGATTCTGTTGACTTTGCTGAAAACTTTGGCAAACTCGTGTCAAGTGAACTTGAGATAGCAAAGCACTGGAACAACATGACATCCATACTGCTTGAGAGTGCAAACATGCCAACAAAGAAAGAGATGGACGAAGTGTACAAAGAACTACACTCTTTGCGAAAAAGAGTTGCCAAACTTGAAAAAATAGCAAACAAGGGAGGAACTTGAATTGGCAAATGAAATAAGAATCGATCCTAGATTGCTTGCTGATTTTATCAAGCTAAACAAGAACATACTGGATGCACCAAATCTTGCCAAATCTCTTGAAGAGATTGATCTTGAAATCACACCAAATGAGGTTGTATACTCTGAGGGAAAAGTTAGACTATTACACTTTAATCCGTTGGTTCAACGACAGATGAAGACACCACTTGTGATTACATATGCTCTGGTAAATCGATTTCACATTTTAGATATTCATCCGAAAAAGAGCTGGGTGAGAAATTTGCTAAACCAGGGAGTGGATGTATACTTGATTGACTGGGGAACACCAACTCAAATCAATCGACATGAGGGGTTTGATGATTATGTCAATGGTTACATGGATAACTGCATAGATTTTGTCAGAAAAGAATCCTCGTCTGATACAATATCACTGCAAGGATATTGTACGGGTGGTACGTTATCTACAGTATATTCTGCATTACATCCTGAAAAAATCAAGAACTTGATTCTTACTGCTCCTGTAATTGACGGAAGACGGGACAGTACTGTAGTATCAAACTTGGCAAAACACATGGATGTTGACAAGTTGGTAGATACGCTTGGCAACATGCCTCCAGAGTTGATGTACTATGTCTTTTCGATTTTAAAGCCATTTGAGCAGGGTTTTGAAAAATATCTTAATTTCTTTAAAAATATCCATGATAAAGAATACGTTGAAAACTTTATTCGAGTGGAAAAATGGGTCTCTGACACACCACCAATTCCTGGAGAATTGTACAGGCAATGGATAAAAGATGTCTACCAGGAAAATCTCTTGATAAATAACAACATGTACGTAGGTGGAAAGCAGGTGTCCCTGAAAAATATCACCATGCCACTTCTTACACAAGTTGCAGTAGGTGATCACTTGGTGTCTCCAGAATGTAGCATGCCTATCCATTATGCGGTATCAAGCCAGGATAAGACACTAAAGATTTACCCCACTGGGCATGTGGGCATGATAGCAAGTTCGTTTTCACAAAAAAAGGTTCTTCCTGAATTTGGCCAGTGGTTAACTGAAAGATCTGAAAAATAAATAAAAAATGAAGATTTAATCTAGTTCTTGCTTGGAGTCCATGCTGAGAACCATGATTGCAATATACTTGAATCCATAGTTGTGAATGCCTTCAAGTTATCATTGAATGTCTTGATGTTTTGTCTTGCTGCTTCCATTGCTGCTAGTACTGCCTTGTTTTGTACAGAGCTAGTTTTTACTATCTCTTCTGTTGCATCATTGATTGCTTTGAGATAAGTTGGTGGAAGGTTTGCGTTAAAGCCACTCTTTGTTGCGGTTTCCTGCTGGAACTCAATTGCTGTTTCTACTGCATTCTTGTATGCTGTTGCAAATTCTTGCTGTAGGTTTGAGACTGCTTGGATGTATTGTGTGACATTCTTTTCTGCTTCTTCAAAATAGCGGTTCACATTCTGTTTGTATACTGCGTATGCCTCTTTTGCTTCTGTCTTGCTCATTTTTTCACCTCCTGTCGTGAATTACTTTTATGGATTGGAACTACGATCACTTGGACCAGATCATTTTCCTTGATTCCTATTGCTTCTCTTTCTGCTTCAGGTATGGAGATTCTACCATTACTTCCAACTGATGTCTTAAACGCACCCCACGATGAAAATTGGGGCAAGTTTTGTGCAAGGTTAAACCAGTTGAACATGGCTTTTGATCCACTCTCTGTAAAATTTTGTAAAAGATCTGTCTGTGTTTTCACACTCTTGTCTGCCATCTCTTTTAATGTGTCCAGTGGATTGGTTTGGTTTGTACGATTCATCATGTCGCCAAATGTTCTCATAAAGTCCATCTGTGCCTTGCCGCTTCGCTGGATCCATTCTCTAAAGATTGCTGATGGGTCAGGTTGGTCATAGTTACCAGTCATTGGTAATAGTAACCAGCCAAAGGTATATAACCGTATTGATAGGCATGATGTTTGATGTCTATTAAGACAATCAATCCTGCTACAGAAGAAATTATTGCTGAATATCAAAACATTACCGAGGCTGATCTCAAAAATAAAATAGCAAAGTCTAGGGAGGCCTTTTCCAAGTGGAAGGCTGATTCAAAGAACAGGGCAATGTTTTTGCATCTCTTGTCAGAAGAGCTCCGAAAGAACAAGGAATCTTTGGCAAAAGTAGCTACACAAGAGATGGGAAAACCACTCAAAGAGTCACTTGCCGAAGTGGAAAAATGTGCATGGGTGATGGAATTTTACGGAGACAATGGCGAGACATTTCTAAATCCTGAATCGGTAAATACTGATGCAAGAAAAAGTTTTGTTGCCTTTGAGCCAATTGGTGTTATTGCAAGTATCATGCCATGGAATTTTCCATACTGGCAAGCGCTGAGATTTGCTGCTCCATCGTTGATGGCTGGAAATACAATTGTACTAAAACCTGCAAGTGTAACTATGCAATGTGGCATCCAAATAGAAAAAATGTTTACAAAGACTGGATTTCCTGAAGGAATATTTCAAACACTTGTAAGTGATTCAAGTATGGCTGAAAAATTAATTGATTCTAATATTAATGCAGTAACCTTTACTGGAAGTAATAGTGTCGGTGCAAAAGTTGCACAACGGGCAACATCTCAAATCAAGAAATGTGTTTTAGAGCTTGGTGGAAGTGATCCGTTCATTGTATGCTCTGATGCAGATATTGAAAAGGCATCAACTGGAGCAGTAAAGGGAAGATTCATCAATTGCGGTCAAAGCTGTATTGCATCAAAGAGATTTTTTGTAGTAAAAAACCTTGCAAAGGAATTCATTGAGCAATTTGTACAAAAAGTAGAAAAACTAAACGTGGGAGACCCAATGTCTGATAGTACAGATATTGGACCACTTGTAAATTCTGATGGGCTTGATAGGATAGAAATGATGGTAAAAGATGCTGTCAGCAAAGGGGCTAGAGTTCTTACTGGTGGAAAAAGGCTCAAGGACAAGGGCTACTTTTATGCGCCTACTGTTCTTGACAATGTCACTCCTGACATGATGGTTGCCCACGAGGAGGTATTTGGGCCAGTTGCTCCTGTGACTGTGGTTGAGAACGAGGACGAGGCAGTCAGGCTTGCAAACTCGTCACAATATGGTCTTGGTGCAAGTGTATGGACAAAGAATCTTGAAAAAGCCGAAAAACTGTCTAGACTGATAGAGTCTGGTATTGTTTCAGTAAACAATGTAGTAATTTCTGATCCAAGAGTTCCATTTGGAGGTGTCAAGCAGAGTGGCTTTGGGCGTGAACTCTCAAGATATGGAATGCTCGAATTTGTTAATATAAAATCTGTAAGATTCTATGATCAACTTGTCTTACATCATCGCGTAGAATAATTTTTTCTAATTTCCTAGAATCTGTGTAGTAATTATACAATTCTTGGTAAATGGTTAAAAGGCGTACCGTTCAAGAAGCATGAATGGAAATTTTGACAGTGGTATTGATTGGAGCACTGGTTATGGGTGGTTTCATGATCATCCAAGATTATTTTGAAGTTGAACCCAATGGAACATTTTCTTTCTCGCCTTTCTTTTACGCTGGAATTATAATAGTAATAGGTGCGACCATTATCTTTTGTATTACTTTATATCAAAGGAAACATCGCAAGACAGTAACTTGATCACCACTTTAAAAATTAAAAAAAGTCCTATCTAATGAAATAGGACTGCGGTGATTACTCCGGCTCCGATTACTGCACCTAGTCCCAAAAACAGGATGTCGTATGCTATTATTTTCTTGAACGGAGCACGAACCTCGGCTGCCCACACGGTGGGTTTGATTTTGTCGGTCATACCTGTAGTTGTATGGCCAAACTGATAACATCTCATAAGCTTGTTTTATTATTGTTAAGCTAAGTTGTTTAATCACCTCTTGTCTCATGAACGAAATTAGCTTGTCCTACTGCAAAATACCCCTTGGAGTTTTCATGGAATCGATAAATACCACATCTTGGTAAGTGTCATGAAAATGCGTGCAGATACTTGTAGGCATTGTGGTTATGAACTTAAAGCATTAAAGAAATGCCTTGCCTGTGGTAAACCCTACCAGTTCCAGTGCAAGTCCTGTGGACAAGAAAGTGAAGAGCAAATACACCCTGAATGCATCAAATGATACTGTAGAGCTTGTTTTATAACGAAGATGTTTTTCAGTTTGATTAAATGAAATATGCCATAGCATCTGCAATCATATTTGTAGGATTTGCAGTATTGGCTTTGATGATTGTTCAAAATAATGTCGGTGTATTAGAATGGGACCATTCAGCGTTTGTATCAATAAATCATCCTACCGGAAAGACTATTGACAAGATAATGGTAGACTTGTCAAAATATGGACGAGAAGTAGTATGGATTGGAGTAACTGCACTGCTTTTTGTTTTTGGCAGAAAAGATGGACGCAAGGTGGCTGTATTACTTACGATAACATTCTTGATCCTAATTCCTCTTGGAACCGTATTAAAATCTGAGATAGACAGACAACGACCTGTACCGGTCTCAAGTGAAAATCTGTTGGTTCCAAGTGATACTGATCCATCTTTCCCATCAGGTCATGCTACAATTGTTTCCGGTGGTGCAGCAATCCTTCTTTTGAGATTTCATAAAAGCAAGCAGATTATTGCTTCCATAATCCTTGCAATTGAGGCAGCACTTGTTGCATATTCTAGAATCTATGTTGGTGCTCACTATCCTCTGGATGTGGTTGGTGGAATACTTGTTGGTACTGGTGTAGCGTTTGCAGTTGTAGCATCTAGTAAATACATGGGACCAATTTTCTCTCGCATAGATTCCATGAAACGATAACCTGGAATTTTTGTTACATATTTTGTAAAGTCGATTATGTTAAATAACTAATGTGGAATATGAAAATTATCCATGATAGATCCTGAAGTACAAAAAGCACGAAGCATGACATTTGAAATTAATCCTGTTATAGTAAGCAGGTGGTCCCCAAGATCATTTGTGCCGTCTGAAATAAACGACAAGGAACTGTTCTCCCTTTTTGAATCTGCGCGATGGGCTCCATCATCTTCTAACAGCCAGCCATGGAGGTTCATCTATGCCAAGAGGGGTTCACAAAACTGGAATGATTTTTTCAACCTACTGATTGACTTTAACAAGCAGTGGTGTGCTGATGCCTCTGTACTGGTAGTTATTGTATCAAGAAAGAATTTTGAAAATAACGGACAGCCGTCACTTACTCACCAGTTTGATACTGGAGCTGCATGGGAAAACCTTGCAATCCAGGCAGTATCGCAAGGGTTGGTAACACATGCAATGGCTGGATTTGACTATGCCAAGGCAAAGACAACACTTGGTGTACCTGATGATTTTGAAGTGATGGCAATGGTTGCAATTGGGAAAAGAGGTCCAAAAGACAAACTGTCTCCAGAACTTCAGGCCCGTGAAACTCCAAACACCCGAAAACCCTTGTCTGAAATTGTCATGGAGGGCAAGTTTGGAAACAAGGCAAATTCACTATGACTAGTAACATATCTCCAGAGGTTGCAAAATTAATTGAAGACAAAAATCTGGCATTTGTTGCCACACTGACGAAAAATAATTCACCGCAGATAACTCCAGTTTGGATAGATCTGGTTGATGGAATAATTCTTGTAAATACTGCAAAGGGCAGGGTAAAGCAAAAAAATGTGTCAAGAGATCCACGGGTTGCAATCGCTATTGTTGACAGAAATAATCCTTACAACATGGTAACAATTCAGGGTAATGTAGTAGAGCAGACTACGGAGGGTGCAGACAAACATATCGATAAATTGGCAAAAAAATACTTGGGTGCCGACAAGTATACGTTTGCTGTGCCTGGCGAAGAGAGAATTCTCCTGAAGATAGTCCCTGAAAAAATATTTCACATGGCACCGCGTTCTTAGTATCGGTATAGCCTCTGTCAGATCTTTGGAAAATGATTAATATTGCAACATTCTGACCTAGTTTCATCTTGCCCGTTCCGATAAACACAGGCGACACAGCCTGGCTTATGATAGCATCTAGCTTGGTGCTCTTAATGATACCTGCACTTGGCATGTTCGAGGCTGGCCTCTTGCGACAAAAAAATGCAGTCTCTGTCTTTATGCAGATCTTCTTTGGCCTTGCATTGCTCAGTGTGATGTGGTTTACAGTAGGATTTAGCCTGACTTTTGGACCTGACACCGGTGAAGGGCTAACAGGAAACATGGATTGGAGATTCCTAAAAGGAGTCTCTCAAAATGAAGGGCTTCATTATGCGCCAACCGTTCCAGGAGTCTCATTTGCAATGTTCCAGATGATGTTTGCAGTGATCACTCCGCTGATACTTACTGGTGCAGTGGCAGAGCGAATGAAGTTTAGCGCTTATGTCTTGTTTATTGTTGCCTGGAGTGCCTTGATCTACTATCCTTTGGTGCACTGGATCTGGGGAGATGGATGGTTGCACAAGCTTGGTGTAGTTGATTTTGCAGGAGGGATGATTATACATACCACAACAGGTGTTGGCGGAATTGCGGCTGCACTTGTACTTGGCAGAAGACTTGGATTTGGTCCTGGAATAATGGTACCACATAACATTCCGCTTGCAGTTCTTGGATCTTCACTTTTATGGCTTGGCTGGTTTGGATTCAACGCTGGAAGTGCATATTCTGCTGGCTCTCTTTCTGGTGTAACAATTGTCAATACACAAATGGCATCTGCGGTATCATGTCTTATCTGGGTTGTAATATTTTGGATTCGAACAAGAAAATCTAGTGTGATTGCCGCAATCAATGGGGCAGTTGCAGGTCTTGCAGCAATTACTCCAGCTTCTGGATATGTTGGAGTAGAATATGCTGTAGTGATTGGAATTGTTGCAGGCTTTGCATCATCGCTGATGGTTCCTGTACTAAAGGAACGCTTGAAGATAGATGACGCACTTGACATTGGAGCAGTTCATGGAATTTCGGGAATTATTGGTTCATTACTTGTAGGTGTATTTGCCAACTCTGCAGTAAACCATCTTGGAATAAATGGATGGCTGTTTGGAAATCCGGGACAACTTGGGGCGCAGGCAATTGGAGTTGGAATTGCAGTACTGATGGGCTTTGGAGGAACGTGGCTTATTCTCAAGATAATAAAGGCGGTGGTTCCAATACGGGTAACCCCCGAGGTAGAAGAAGCGGGGCTTGACATTGAAGAGCATGCAGAGAGGGCGTATTCTGATGAAGAAGAATATGGCAAGCTGTAACATGATGAAAATCTGGAATATCTTAAAATAGAAAATTTGTATCCCTGTTATACTATGGGTGGGTTTGAAAAAAACTGTCCTGTATGCGGTAAAAAGTTCACAAGTCTTGTGGAATATACTAACCATATTGGCATTGATCACAAGGACATTTCTCCAGAGCAAATACTGAATCTCAACAAGGAAGACAAGTGGTCATTTTCAAGCAAATGATGATATCGTCATTTATTTTCATCTTGAACTTTCTTTAAAAGTAGATCAATTTTTTTGTTCAGCTCTTGTATTGCATCAAATGAATTCTCATGCTTGTCATCAAAGTCTGCAAGTTTTTTTAAAATTTCACTGTGGCTTTCTTCTAGTCTCTCGATTCTTCCCAATATCTTGTCTTGTTGCTCAGATGTGCGTTTTTGCCTATTGTAAATCCACCAGCTAATTATGCTGCCTACAATGACTCCCATGATAACCCCAAGATACGTCGAAGACGCATTGGTCATGTCTATGCAATTCTTGGAAACTTCTGGAATGCATCCCCAAATGTCAAGTAAAAAAGGCATCATGGTAACATCTCAAAATATGATGGATGGCATTTTTACATTATCTATGAGTATGAATTAACGAGGTTGTGAAATGATTGTAAGCATGATGGTCTGGAATGGACACTGAATCTTGAATAATCCTGAGTTGTTCACTGTTATTTGATTTTGGCTAAAAATTCAGCTATTGGTTTTTGGTATGCAAACTCGTCAAGATACTTGTTTACGTCTCTTACAACTTCATGATATGAAATGCCAAAGAGATCTTTGAGAATCTTACCTAGGTACTCTGGATGCTCATAACAGTCTGATATGCCGCATTTGTACTTTTGATGCATCTCTTCTTGGACTTTTTCCAATGTCTTTTTGTCTATCTTCAATAGTGTATGTTCTACAGCAAGCACCACTATTGCCTTCATTTCCTTGGAGTCTATTCTACTCATTGGCTTTCTTCCTAAATTGGTAGTCCGTGATATCCTCTGATTTCTCTACGCATGATATACTAAATTCCAAGATGTAGTCGCTTTGTGTTTACTATATGAAAAGAGTCTGGAACTGGCATGGGATCATTAGTTCCAATCTGGTATTGTGAGGTAAATTCCAGTGTTTTTTCAAAACCATGTCATTTCTTGAAGAAAAGAGTTGCGCATGAATGTGGACACATTGTTCAATTATATGTTCCAGCGATGATATTATACCATGTCAGAAGACGATAACTCTGATTTTCTTGTAAAGGCACAAGAACACATTGAAGTAATCAGTACTGAAGATGAGCGAATAAAGATAATTGGAGAGGAACTGGCAAACGACACTGGCCGGGCAATATTTGGCAAGATATCGCAGGGAGTGTCAAGCACAAACGAATTGGCAAAATCTCTGAATATCTCACTTCCTCTTGTAAATTGGCATATCAATCGTTTACTTGGTGTGGGATTGATTAAAGTGGAAAAAATTGAACTTAGCTCAAAAAATAAACAGATGAAATACTATGGTCCTGTAAAGACTGCGTTTGTCATAGTTCCGCCTACCACTCCTACTGAAAATAATGTATCAAAATCAAAAAAAGAAGCAATCTTTCTACAACTGCGTCATTACCTGGCAAGCATTGCGGCTTTTGTTATAGTGGGCCCTGTGATCTATCTTGTAGAACAGGCACAGAATGCAAATCAGAGTGTGCCAACTCAAGATGCTGTACAAAAAAGTTTTCCACATGCAACTGAATCTCTGAGAAGTAATGGAACCATTGCTCCATTTGCTGCCACCAATATTGCAACTCCCGAACCGTCTGTTGTATCACCGGATCCTGTGATGATTGTAATTGCAATAGCTGGAGCTACTGCTGCCTTTTTTGCAGTATTTCTTGGAATGCGTGCATTTGCAAAATTAAGAAAAATAAAAAAGTAATACAAACTTGTACTTTGGTCTAGTTTTAATAAAAAATACATTATTTTGTCTGTTGTAATCTAAATTTTTAAAAAAAATTAAGTTAAAATGAAATTTAATCAAAGCCTATAAGCTCTGTATGTGATATGATATCTAATGACAACCCAGAAAAAAACTATGCTTGCAACACTTGCTGCAATATTGATTGTTTCAACTGCAGTATTTGCAAGTCTAGAAATTTCTCAAGGGGCTTATGGACAACAAGCACCTGTAATACCAGCATCACGAGAAAGAACAGTATCTGTCACAGGTTCTGCAACTACATCTGTAACACCAGATTTGGTTACTGTTCAGTTTGGCGTTGACACTGAGGCAAAGACTGCCAAAGATGCAACAAGTTCAAACGCTCAGATGATGACTGATGTAGTAAATGCTGTCTTGAACAGCGGAATAACCAAAGATGAGATCAGCACTGCTGGATTTTCAATTTATCCAGTGTACAATGATTCTGTACCTGATCCAACTATTGGTGTACACAAGTCAGTGCTTACAGGCTACCGAGCTTCAAACACTTTGTATGTCAAGACTACCAAGCTATCACTTGCAGGAAATATTATTGA
Organism: Nitrosotalea sp.; assembly: GCA_025449485.1. Lineage (GTDB taxonomy): Archaea > Thermoproteota > Nitrososphaeria > Nitrososphaerales > Nitrosopumilaceae > Nitrosotalea. The sequence continues at coordinate 23,635 of JANWJG010000006.1, forward strand.
TGCTGCAACAGGTGCAGGAGCAAACAGAGTGGATAACATATCATTCTCACTCTCTCCTGACAAGCAACAAAGCGTACAAGATGATCTGCTAAGCAAAGCAGTCTTGAATGCCCAATCAAGAGCCGGAAAAGCAATTGATCCTCTAGGCCAGAAGATAATAGGCGTAAAAATGGTTAGCCTGTCAGAGTTTAACATGCCGCCAGTACCAATGTACTATGGTGCCATGGCTATGGCTGACAAGTCGACACCAGTATTTGCCGCAGACCAACAAGTAACAACTACTGTAAATGTCACCTTCCTAATGGGAGACAAGTAGTTTTACCTTTTTTTCTATTTTTTTAAATTATCCGGATGTACCGCACATCCGTATGTATATTTGCTATTTCTCCAAAATTGATTAATTTTTGAGATATATCAAAAATTTCATATATTATGAATGCCAATTATTATAATGGAAACCGCATATGTTATGATAAACTGTGAGATGGGTGCGGAGGGGACAATTGTCGAAGGTGTGAGATCGTTAGGTTCGGTAAAAGAGGTACAAGGCGTATTTGGTAACTATGATATCATCGTGAAACTAGAGTGCTCAAACATAGATGAGATCCGTGAAATAATTGCAACAAAAATACGCCACCTGTCAAAGGTAAAATGTACTACTACACTCATGTGTGCTAACTGATATGAAAAATGGACAAATGTCCGTGTACTCTACCATTGTGAAAATTACCATTTGAGAAAAAATGTCTTTTAACAGGCAGGACGTTATTATGGTATATCATGGAAATAATGGGTAGAGGGGCTGCACAGCTAGTCCGTGAGATGCCTTGCTACTTTCACATATTTGGCAAATTTGCAGGCTATAGATTATTTCATAGAAAGAGTCCGTTGTATGGATCTGCTGATATAATCAACATCTGTAACCTGCACTGTACACATTGCTATTGGTGGCTTAACAGAAAAGAAAATGAAGAGCTCACAGTTGAGCAATGGCAAAAAGTGATTGATGAGAAATTCAAGAAAAAACACGTGTTCATTATTACCTTGGTTGGCGGTGAGCCGACTCTCAGGCCTGATGTCATTGATTTGTTTGTAAAACAGTTTCCAAAAAGAATCTGTATTGTATCAAATGGAACTATGCCGTTGAAAAAAATTCCAAATCTGTACTTTTACTGGATATCAATAGATGGAACAAAAGAGATTCATGATAAAATTCGTGGTCCTGGCTCATATGATAAAACAAGAAAAAATGTACTTGACTATGTAAACAATAACGGGGAAAAGGCTTGGAAAGATGTATGGATTACAATGAC
>JANWJG010000007.1 GCA_025449485.1 Nitrosotalea sp.
ATATTGCACAGTGCATTATGGCATTTGCCTCCGCATGATTACATAAACACCTGTCAAGGCCTTCCCCTGCGGCAACTTTTCCCTCCATTCGAAGCTGGCACCTTTTACATCCGCCCTCAAAGCAATTTTTCACTCCAGGAGGAGTTCCATTATAGCCCGTGGCAATCTGCCTATTTTCTCGTACAATTACTGCGCCAACCTGTCTTGTTATACAATTAGATCGTAACTTTGCAAGTTCTGCCTGTAACATGAAATATTCATCCCATGTGGGACGGTCAAATGATTTACTCACAATGAAACTGTATAACGCTCCAATATAAGATTACAAATCTCTAGTGTGAAAACTGAACCATGTTCAGCTCAACTCTCTATCCTAAACAAGCTTTTTACCAAGATAATGCAAATCATGAATTAATTGACTGACAATTTTGTAGAACACAGGTACATCAAAAAGTCAAGCATAGAACATCGAGACTATCAAGACAACCTGGCAAAGCAAGCAATTTCTGAGAACTGCCTCATCGTACTTCCTACAGGGCTTGGCAAGACAACTGTTGCACTACATGTGATTGCAGAATTTTTGTCAAGAGGTAAGGGAGGAGTATTATTTTTGGCCCCGACTCGAGTTCTTGCTCACCAGCATTACGAGTTTTTAAAAAATAATTTATTGATAGACGATATTGCACTTGTTACAGGAGAAGATCTTATTGCAAAGAGAAAAAAACTCTGGATAAACAGCGTAATATGTGCGACTCCTGAAATTGTAAAAAATGATCTCGATAGACAGATTGTATCACCTGATCAGTTTTCTCTTGTAATATTTGATGAAGCTCATAGGACTGTTGGAGATTATGCGTATTCTGGAATTGCTGAGCGTTTTGCAAATATTGACGCAAGAATAATTGGAATGACTGCAACTTTGCCAAGTGAAAAACAAAAGGCAGAGGAGATGGTAAAAATCCTAAAGATAGCAAGCATTGCACAAAGAACAGAAGAGAGTCCTGATGTGAGTCCATATGTACAACAAACAGACACTCAATGGATTACAGTAGAATTGGGACCAGAGATGAAGGAAATACAAGCCTTGATCAAAGCTACAGTAGATTCAAGGTATCTTGAACTCAAAAAACTAGGACTCAATCTCTCGGGGAGCAGGTCCATGTCAGAACTTTTACGAGTAAGAGAGTTTGTATTACGACAAAACCGCAGGGCTGCCAAGCCTCTTTTCACTGCAATACGGCTCATACATGCATTAAACGTCTTTGAATCGCATGGTGTCACATCTTTTCTTAGATTCTGTGAAAGAACCCAGGAGAAGAAAGGCGTAGGTATCAAAGATTTGTTTGAGAATGACTTGAATTTTGGAAAAGCAGTAAGGCTTGCAAAGCAAGCACAACAAAAAGGAATTGAGCATTCCAAGATGGACAAACTAAGGGAAGTGTTACAGGAAATTCCCGGAAGAGCACTTGTCTTTACAAGTTACAGGGATTCAGTTGATGTAATACATCAGAAACTAAACGAGATGGGAATTTCTGCTGGGTTTTTGATTGGAAAGGCAGGTGAAACAGGCCTCAAACAAAAAAAGCAGATAGAAACAATACAAAAATTTCGAGACGGGCAATACAGGGTCTTGATTGCAACACGAGTTGGTGAGGAAGGTCTTGACATTTCAGAAGTTAATCTTGTGGTGTTTTTTGATAATGTCCCAAGCTCAATCAGATACATTCAGAGAAAAGGTCGTACGGGAAGAAAAGATTATGGAAGGCTGGTTGTCTTGATTGCAAAAGATACCACAGATGAAACATATTACTGGATAGGAAAGCGCAAGGTTACAGCTGCAAAAGGCATGGGTGAGAAGATGAATAAATTCTTGCAGCAAGATACTCAAAAATCAAAGACGGGTCTAGATTCATTCTTCTAGAATCTAGTCGTAAAATTATAGGTATCAGATAAAATCACAGTTAAATATCATATGGATGCCACAAACTTTTGATGACATCTACAAAAAACATAGTCATTCTAATCGCTCTTGTTATCATGCCGTCAATTGTTATTCCAATTTATGCAGACGACTCGTCTGGAATCACTGCATCTGTCAACAAGCCATCCTATCAACAAGGAGACAAGGTAATAATCAGTGGTTCTGTAGGACAGATAGTAAACAGCAATCCTGTTACAATAATTGTTAGAAACCCTATGGGTAATGTCTACGATGTTGGACAAGAAAAGTTGCTAAACAATTTGTTTGTTCATGATTTTGTTCTAAACGATGATTCTATTGGTGGGACATACTCTATCAACATCAAGTATGGTTCTTCATCAAATCAATTGTATTTTGTATTAAATACAGGAGCGTTGACCACAATCCCTGTCTTTGACAGCGAGATAAAAATAAGGACAAATGGTACAAATTTGATAAAATATGGCGATGTTTCAGTGTCTACAACTGAGAAGACAATCAAGATTTCAATGGATACTACAAAATTAACTGGTGGGTCAGTAAACCAACAGTATCAAATTCCAAAAAAAATAGTTGACACACCAGGAGGAAACATTGTACTAAAAGTAAATGGAAACCAGATCCTGTGTGCCCAGAGTGAAACTGATACGACCAGAATACTTGATTGTGCAATTCCATCAAACTCTAATGAGATTGAACTGACTGGCGCTACAGTAATTCCAGAGTTTGGTCCATTGGCAGGCCTTGCAATATCGATATCTCTAATTGCAGTAGTGGCATTGTCACGAGTCTCAAAGATTCATTTTTAGGCATTATTTTGCAGACTCGACTGTAATACACTTGATTTTGTCTTTTAGATCCTGGATTTTAGAGTAATATTTTATGATCTCTTTTTGTTTAAGATATTTTTCTTTTTCAAATTTTTTCACATGAGACTCACAAATCCAGAGAAACTCTAGGTCATATGAGATTGAATCATGAGAGTTGTTTTCTGGCATTGTGTCAGGATATTCCTTTTCAAATTTCATCATTTGTGGCAATAACTCAAGATTATTTTTGACCAAGTGCAGGAATGAATCAAGCTCTTGTTTTAATGACTTGTTGTCACGAATCTGTTGTGTCCAGACAGGCTTGGTTTTGTCATGGTGTACAAGTTCCTGGAATGACAAGTCAATTCCAAACGTATCTAAAACATCCCTTGCAATTTCTTCCCGGACATTTTCTGACATTTTTATCAGATTATCAGTAGAATTGTCTTTTATGTGCATCTTGTCTATTCTAGATATGCCATGATACCATACGTTGTTCAAATAATGCAACAAATTGGTTTAGAGCTAGTTTACAAAAATTGCAAAAGATAAGTTATTTAACATCCAATAGAGCAAAACCATTGTATGATTACGTATATTCTCGCAACATGCATACCGGGAAATGAAAAAGAGGTAATACAAAAGATCAAAGAAATACCAAGCGTGGTGGAGGTAAACGGAATAATGGGAAAATATGATATCTTTGTAAAAATCCAAGCAGGTGACGTAAATAAAGTGGATTTAACAATAAGCAAAGTACGAAGTGTTCCACATGTTACAAGTACCGTCTCAATACCTGCAATTTATGGTCAGGGCGGTACAATTGACAGTGAAAAGTAGATTCCATTAAATTTTCACCTAAAGATTATCTAGATTGGTCACGATATGATATCATGGGAAAGATAATTGAGGTTGTAGACCCACACAGAATAGACAGAGCGCCTGACAAGACTGTCATATTGATGTCCGATGGAAAATTTCTTGAAAGAGGCCATGTTGTAAAAAACATCTGCCTGAATCTGTATCTCCAAAAAAAGGACGAGAAACTTGGACCATATTCACTGATTACAGTACTTGTTGAGACTGACAAGGGAGTAATAGAAATGACATATGACGAGGGATACAGGGGCATAAATGCAATAGAGGAAGCAGTTGCATTTCTTACATCACATCTTGGCATATCAGGACTCATCTTGAGGTCTATTATTCAGATGGACCAATCAATGAATAAAAATAATTTATTGGTCATAGACTCTAGTGAACAAGACGTTGAATTTTATGAAGTTTGAAAGAAAGCCTATTGAAACAACTCCAACCTGCGCAATGTGCGCAAGGCCAATACAAGATCACAGTCAAGAACAGATGAAGTTTTGTACTGATGAAAGACGTAAATCACACAATGTAAAAACCACCAAATGATAATTTCCGTGACATTGTTTTTGTCAGATAAAATTTGTCTCAAAGAAATAATACATTTGAGAATGTTACAGGTCTAACTCACTAGCATCCTGTAGCTTTTCAGTCAGATCAAGATATGTATACGGGTCTAGTTGTTTTGCAAATCCCTTGTCAATGTTTATGAGGTATACTGAATGCAACCTAGCGTTAAGAATATCATCAATCTCAATTGGAGGGTTTTTGTAGAATCTATCCACCAAATCTTTTATTCTTTGAACCTCTTCGGGTTTTCTATCACTTGGGGGTTTGAGAAATAATTTTGGAATAGGCAAGATTCCAACAACTGGCGTGGCAAGGGCAAACTTGGAACAGTGCTTGCTGTATCGTGCTATCTTGCTTGATATTCTTGCTACATAGTAATCGATTGTATCCAGTGCATGGTCAGGCGGAGTAAACCCCGTTTCAATTTCCATGATAAATGTACCATCTCCTTTTGTCGCAAATACATCACAGACAAGAATGTTGGAGAGCTGTTTTTCAATGTCAACAGTATAACCGTGTGATATCAGATTTGAGGCGCAGATCATCTCCAATACGGAATGATTTATCTTTACAAGATTTTTCTTGTATAGCTCGATCAACCGTTCTCGTACAAAATTTATTCTTGATTTTATTTCCGGAGCATGTCCATTTGTTAGTTTTTCAGCAATGGTGTACACGTCATCTGTGAATTTTTCTAAATCCAAAATCTACTATTTCAAATCTAGTACGGGGTTTAAGAGGATAGCTGAATAAACTAGGCAGGCATGGAACAAATAAATTTTAAAAAGATTTTTTATCAAGACAAATCGGTCATAAACATGGTAGAACTGTCAAATGATGATAAACTGACATTGCTCCAGCATGCCATTTCAAAGTATGAGGATGAAAACACCTTGCTTGAGAAACTAAAGGCAGTGTTGCCCCAAAAGGATATCGACCGAGGCATTGCAACCCTAATTGCCACACAAAGAGTCAGAAGAATTGGCCCAGATGTATTACAAAATAACGTCAGTCACATAGGCGAACTCCCAGAGATTTTGCCACACATAAAGCAGATTGTAGATAGTCTCTAGTTCAAAAATGAGAACATGATGTTATGCCATTGTACCCTCCCCAAAATGGACATTAACAGGAACGGAATTGTCCATATTATGGACAAATGAATTTTGTAACCTGAATAATTAAATGAAAGATGGTGTTTTTCATGCATCCCCAAAAACTTACAAATAGATGTGTTTCAGACTAGGAAACATGACAATAAAAAACATTACAGTTCTAGGTTCTGGAATAATGGGCCATGGAATCGCCCAGGTTTCTGCAATGTCAGGATATAATGTAGTTCTTCGTGATATTGAAAAGCAGTTTTTAGATAAAGCAATGGAAAAGATCAAGTGGTCACTTGACAAACTTGTATCAAAACAAAAAATTACAGAAGATCAAGGAAAAGAAATTTTTGCAAGAATCACACCCATAGTTGACTTGGCCGAAGCGCTAAAGGACTGTGATTTGATGATAGAAGTTGTACCAGAAATAATGGACCTCAAGAAAAAAGTCTATGCCGAAGTAGACAAGGTGGTGCCACAAAAGACAGTCTTTGCATCAAACACTAGCACTTTACCCATAACTGAGATTGCAAACACAACATCTAGACCTGAAAGATTCATAGGAATACACTTTTTCAACCCACCACAATTGATGAAACTGGTTGAAGTAATACCGGGACAAAAGACATCAAAGGATCTGCTGGATACAACAATTAATTTCGTAAAATCAGTCTCAAAAGAACCTGTAATATGCAAAAAAGATGTTCCAGGCTTTATTGTAAATAGACTATTCATTCCGCTAGTACACGAGGCAGCATATGCAATGGACCGAACCGGAGCTACAAAAGAAGAGATTGATTCTGCAGTAAAACTCACATTACATTTTCCAATGGGAATATTTGAGTTGGCAGACTTTACGGGTATGGATGTAATTCACAAGGCAACATTGGAGATGCATTCACGTGACAAAAAAGTAATCAACCCACACCCTTTGATTGAAAAACTGTACAATGAAAAGAAATTAGGACAGAAAAGCGGAGAGGGGTTCTACAAGTATTCTGGAGAACAATATGAAAGAATCAATCTAACCGAAGAGCTTGCACAGAAATTCAATCCAATACAATTGCTTGGAAATGTCTTGAACAATGCAGCATGGCTTGTAACAAACCAGGCAAGTGATGTTCCAGAAATAGAAAAGGCGTTATTGCTTGGAATGGGACTCAAAAAGCCACTATTTGATACCGCAAAAGGTTTTGGAATGCAAAACATCGTATCAGAATTGCAACGACTTGCAAAAGAAAACAAGTTCTACGAACCTGACCCGTATCTAGTATCTCTCAAGTAGCGCGGATTTTTTCTAAAATTACTTTTACTGCTTCTTTTGGAGATGATACTCCAATTATCAGCACGCTTTTTCTATGATCTAAATACTGGTCTGCATATTTTTCTGCAACACCTCCACTGTTTTTTATTGCAACAATTGGTTTTTTGTACATGTATGCAGCACATGTCTCAGACAAAGTACCAGAACCGCCACCAATCATTATCACACCATCTGCAGATAATGCATTTAGAAAATCTCTTGCAAGACCCATCCCGCTTGGTATTACGATATCACAGTATTCATTTGCAAACGAAGGATCGCTTTGTGGAATTATGCCAACAGTTAGACCTCCTGCATCTTTTGCACCATGACATGCCGCTTTCATCACACCTTCAAGCCCGCCAGTAATCAAAACAGCTCCAGACTTTGCAACTTCCATGCCTGTCTCGTATGCAAGTTTTGCAGTTTCAGGTGTAATTCCACTCTCGTTATGCCCAATTATTAAAATCTGAATTTTTTTTTGCACTGAAATAGAATAAAAAAATGAGCTAATAAAAATTGTATTTATAAAATTGAAAGAAGGTACCCTTTTCCTAGGTACTTGTCTCAGTCTTTGTAGAAGGTGCGCTTGCTGCAGGTTTTGTTGTATCTGCCTTTTTCTTTCTAGGTGCACGTGGCTTCTTTACTTTTGATTCTGATTTTTGAGCTAGTGCTGTTTGTGGTTTTGGTTGTTGAGGCTTTTGTTGTTGTGGAGGTCTTTGACCTTGAGGACGTGGTTGGTTGTGTTGTGGTTTCTGTTGTGGACGCTGACCTTGTTGTTGTGGTCTGTTACCTTGTTGAGGTTTTTGACCAGGTCTCTGTCCTTGCTGTGGCCTATTGCCTTGTGGAGGTCGTTGACCCGGTTGTTGAGGTCTCTGACCTTGTTGTTGTGGTCTGTTGCCTTGTTGCAGTTTATTTCCTTGTTGTGGTTTTTGACCCTGTCCTTGACCTTGTTGTGGACGCTGACCTTGTGGAGGTCTGTTGCCTTGTTGTGGTTTTTGTCCCGGTCTTTGTCCTTGTGGTCTCTGACCTTTTTGTTGTTGAGGCCTGTTACCTTGATTTTGTTTTTGTCCAGGTTTTACATTTGGAGTTGACCCTGGAATTGGTCTCATCCTGCTCCAAAGTATGCTCATTCTTGCCTTATACCCTACACCATATTCCAGCTCATCTGGAACAAGTGTTGCAGGATGGACAAATCCTTGACTTCTAATTGCAATTGCTCGCTTCATTGCGATATTTCTGATATAATCCCAGTCTACAGAACCAAATCCGTCTACTGGACCAGTCAAGATTCCATTATGCATTGAAAATACCAGTGCTGATACAATTGGTATTGCATAGTTGATGCTTGCTGGCGAATTAATTTTCACCGGCATCAAAGGCATATGATGACTTCCCCTAGTATTTCCAGCTACTAGATGTGGGTTGTTAAATGCAGAACCCGCTTCTTCTGTTGCTGGAAAGTCTTTTTGAGTTCTTATGATACAAATGGGATCATCTTTTCCAACATAAGTTCCTGCAATGTTGTGCAATCTATCAGTGGATGCAGCCAATATTGGTTGGTTATCCTTGGTAGTTACTGTGGATACCACGTATCTTCCAGGATACATCAAGGCAGCCTCTAGTGTTGGCTTGTCTTCCCACATGTTTAGTGTGGCAATTTTGCCCTTTTCTACATCCATTACATTAATTCTGACACCTTTTGACAGGTTTTGGTTTACAATCAATCCAGTATTTGATAGAGTATCCACAAACATTCTGTAGAAAGGATAGTTGAATGCACCAGGCTCTGTCTTGTCTGCTGCATAAATCGTAAATGCTTCATTTGGTCTTTCTTCAAAGGTCATCTCTGCGACGCCAGGTCCCATGCCTTTCACGTTTCCAGAAAATGAATCTTTTAGGAGGTCTTGGCCTGCACCATAGAGTCCTTCACTTTTAGCAACTCGTGTTGCAGCTTCAAATGCGCGCCAGGCAAGTCCGTGAATTTGAGAATTGTTAACGCCCTTTGTATGAGTCATGACGATGTGAATATCATCACCACAATATCCGATGTAGGAATCAATCAAGAGTCCTTTACCATCTTTTCTTACTTGGGGCTTTACAAGATTTTTTACTGCATTTAGCAGACCATCACTTGGTTTAGTGTGTCCACCTATTCCGCCGACATCAGCTTTGATTACCGATACTGTAATTTTCATTATTCATTATGATCAAATAGTTCGATTTATACCATGTGAAAAAAATTGATCTGGATGATCGAGTCAGAAAATAATTCAATTTTTGACCGAAAAAAATTCAAAAAATGAAAATGCTAATAAAGCCCTTCTCAAGTAACATC
>JANWJG010000008.1 GCA_025449485.1 Nitrosotalea sp.
AAAAGGATTGGGATAATGTTCCAGCTGAAGTAAAAGCAACATTTGACAAACTAGGAATTCCTGAAGCAGAAAAGAAATTCTTGGCAGGTGTAGGTGCACAATACGAATCCGAGGTTGTATATCACAGTCTAAGAGAAGATCTTGCAAAACAAGGTGTACTATTTTTGGACACTGACACTGCTCTAAAAGAGCATCCTGAAGTTTTCAAAAAATATTTTGGTAAAGTAATTCCACCAGAGGATAACAAGTTTGCAGCACTTAACAGCGCTGTCTGGAGTGGAGGATCATTCATCTATGTTCCAAAAGGAGTAAAAGTGGATCTACCATTACAAGCATACTTTAGAATCAATAAAGAAAACATTGGTCAGTTTGAAAGAACTCTAATCATTGCAGATGAAGGTGCAGAGGTGCATTACATTGAAGGATGTACAGCACCCGTGTACTCATCAGAATCTTTGCACTCTGCAGTTGTAGAATTGATTGCAATGAAGGGTGCAAAATTAAGATACACAACTATTCAGAATTGGAGTAATGATGTTTACAATCTCGTTACAAAGAGAGCATATGCATACGAAGGTGCACGTGTAGAATGGATTGACGGAAACATTGGAAGCAAGCTTACAATGAAATATCCTGGAATCTATCTCATGGGGCCTCATGCACATGGTGAAACACTTTCTATTGCATTTGCAGGAAAGAACCAACACCAAGATACTGGTGCAAAGATGGTACACCTTGCTCCACATACAACATCTAGAACAACATCAAAATCAGTTAGCAAAAGTAATGGTAGAACAACATACAGAGGATTATTGCATGTAGCAAAAGGTGCAACAGATGTCAAGGCTTCTGTTAGATGTGATGCGTTATTACTAGATGACATATCAAAGACTGACACTTATCCATACATGGAAATTAACCAAGAAGATGCAACAGTAACACACGAAGCAACTGTTGGAAAAATTGGTGACGAACAAATCTTTTACCTCATGACAAGAGGATTTACCGAAGAAGAAGCACTCACACTTATCGTAAATGGATTCATAGAACCATTTACCAAAGAGCTCCCAATGGAATATGCAGTAGAGCTTAACAGACTGATAAAAATGGAAATGGATGGCTCAGTCGGCTAGTGCCGATTGTGTCAATTTGTGATGTAAAATGTCGTCTTTTGTTCTGTCTAAACTTGGCTCTAGTCACATAGAAGAAATTTCTGAAGCAAATAACGATCCTGTCTGGTTACGAGAATATCGCAAGAATGCTTTTGCAATATTTCAGAAACTTCCACCAGAGGTCTCTCCGCTCTATAACAAGTATACAGATGCCAACAAAATGGATCCAGAACAGATAACATTCTCTCTTAGCTCTGACAGTACAGTTCCAGATTTTGTAAAAGACAGACTGGCAGAAATTGGTGATAACCCAAGTATCGTTCAAGTTGGAACTAACATACACAAGATACACATTCCATCAGATTTACAAGAAAAAGGTCTTGTAATGTGTTCCATCCAAGACGCAATCATAAATCACAGTGACAAGATAAAAAAATCATTTGACCAAACTGATTCAAACAGAGACAAGTACATTGCACTAAACAACGCATTTTTCAATTCTGGAATATTCATCTATGTCCCACGAAACCTTGTTATTGAAAAACCAATCCACTTGGTGTCATCACTTTCACTTGACCAGACATCTACCATATCACGAAACATCATAGTTGCAGAGGATAGTAGCAAGGCATCAATTGTTCAGGAGATCTATGCCCCCCAAGCAGTAAAACAACAGGCATATCTTGAATTGCTTGACGTATCCATAAGTCCAAACAGCCAATTTGACCTGATCACACTACAGGCAATGGATGAAACAGCTGTCAACTTTTCCTCTAGAGTTGCAAGAATAGAGCGTGACGGAAGAATGAACTGGTATCTTGGATTGTTTGGCTCTCATCTTTCTAGATACAAGGTAGATAATTTCCTTAATGGTCAGGGTGCAACTGCACAGGATACTGAGGTAGTTTTTGGAAACAAGAACCAGTCATATGACCTGGCATCCAATTTGATTCATAATGCACCTTCCACAGTTGGCAGGGTTTTAGAAAAGTCTGTACTAAAAGACACTGCCAAGTCTTTGTTCAAGGGAATGATAAGAATTGAAAAAGATGCACACCACGCAGAGTCGTATCTCTCAGGGCATTCAATCTTGCTTGACAAGGGTGCAAAATCTGATTCTATACCAGGACTAGAGATATTCACAAATGATGTCAAGGCAACACACTCTGCATCAGTTGCACAAATGGATGAAGAACAAATATTCTATCTTGCAACAAGATGCTTGAGCAAGTCTGATGCCCAAAAAATAATTGTAGAAGGATTCCTTGAACCGTTATCAAGAAAAATGTCATACCAAGTTCGTGCATGGATTAGTTATCTAATAGATTCCAAGTGGGCAGGACGTAATCTTACTATTAAGACCGATGAACAACTCAAGGCTATGCTTGAAGTTGAAGAAACAAGATATCGCGAGACTGACACATTTGAAAGTCATTACAAATACAGGTGAGAACTTGTCCAATTGGGTTAATGTTTGCAAGTCAAGTCAACTAAAAAAAGGCGAGATGCTTGACTTTGATTATGAAGACAAAAAAATTCTACTTGCAAATCTTGATGGAAAAATATATGCATCAGACAGAACATGTACACATGCCGATGCAGACCTCTCAACTGGAATACTAACAGAAGAGGGTGTCACATGTCCATTGCACTTGTCTACATTTAATCTCAAGACTGGTGTGCCAGAAAATCTTCCAGCTGAGATACCACTCAAAATCTACAATGTTAAAATAGAACAAAACGAGATCTACATTGAGGTAAATTAAATTGCAAACAAGTTTCATAAATATAGAAGAAATCAGAAAAGACTTTCCAATTCTAAAACGTAAAGTACACAAAGACAAGCCTCTTGTTTACCTTGACAATGCAGCTACTACTCAAAAGCCAATCCAGGTGATTGAGGCAATCAGCAACTATTACATGAATTACAATTCTAATATTCACAGAGCAGTCCACGAGCTTGCTGAAGAGGCAACACTTGCATATGAAACCACAAGGGACAAGATAGCAAAATTCATCAATGCAAAAAATCGTGAAGAGATTGTCTTTGTGAGAGGCACTACCGAGGCAATCAATCTTGTTGCCTATGCATGGGGACGACAAAACATCAACAAGGACGACATCATAGTAACTACAGAATATGAGCACCATAGCAATATAGTTCCATGGCAGCTTGTTGCAAAAGAAAAAGGCGCAAAACTAGAATACATTGGAGTAGATGACAACGGAGAACTAATCCTTGATCACCTAGATACATATCTCAAGACAGGAAAAGTAAAGCTTGTAACATTTAGCCAAATGTCAAATGTTCTTGGAACAATAACTGATTCTGAAGAAATTGTAAAAAGATGCAAGGCACACGGCGTACGGGTACTAATCGATGGAGCACAATCTGTTCCACATCTCAAAGTAGATTTGCAAAAACTTGATTGTGACTTTTTTGCCTTTTCTGCACACAAGATGTTAGGTCCAACAGGAGTTGGAGTTTTGTGGGCAAGAAAAGAATTACTCCAGGCGATGGTTCCATTCAATGGTGGAGGAGACATGATACGTGAGGTCCACAAGTATGAAACTACATGGAATGACTTGCCATACAAATTTGAGGCTGGAACTCCAAACATTGCCGATGTAATTGGATTTGCTGCAGCACTTGATTATCTTGATAAAATAGGAATGGACAAAGTGCGAGAACATGAAATGGAGTTGACAAAATATGCACTAGACAAACTTTCTCAAATGAAAGGAATTGTACTGTATGGTCCAAAGGATATAACAAAAAGAGGCGGTGTAATATCTTTCAACTTGGGAGACATTCATCCACATGACCTTGCTACTATAATTGATGAAGATGGAATTGCTATTCGTTCTGGACATCATTGTGCACAAGTATTGATGGAAAGATTAGATGTATCTGCAACATCCCGCGCAAGCTTTTATATCTATAATACAAAAGAGGAGGTAGATGTTTTTATCAGGTCTCTTAACCGAGCAAAGGAGCTGTTCAAGCTATGAGTAGCGCAGATATTTACAGAGAAATTATACTTGATTACTATAGAAATCCAAGAAACTATGGAAAGATACCAGATCCTGATATTGCACAACGAGACAGTAATCCATTATGTGGTGATGAGCTTGAGATGCACATTAACATAAAAGATGACAAGGTTTCAGACGTAAAATTCACAGGCAAAGGATGCGCAATAAGCCAGGCAAGTGCATCGTTATTGACAGAACTTATCATGGGAAAAGATTTTGATTATGTCAAAAAGCTTACAAAAGAAGACATTCTTGACAATCTGGGATTGCATGATCTTGGCCCTGCTAGAATCAAGTGTGCATTGCTTTCATTGAAGGTTCTAAAATCTGGACTCTATTCTTATCTTGTAGATAAAATAAAAGACACTGCTTCTGCTGATAAAATAAAAGAAGAAGCTTCAGGTCTTTATTAAATTGTCCATCTCAAATACTGTACTACCTCTACAGATTAGAAAAACTATATTCGAAAAGTTCAATGATACCAATGTGAGATTTACAAATGACGAAATTCTTGAACTGTTAAAAAGCAATGGCCTTGACAGCGCTATTACCATTGATGATGTGGAACAATACTTTAACCAGTTACGCGATGCAGGGCTTATCAGACAGATTGCCCAGAACTTTACCACAAACTATTACAAGCTTTTTGATGTGGTAGAAAAAATGAAATGCACTTCTTGTAACCAAGAAGTTTACCTGGGAAAAATGGAGCCTAGGGTCTGCCCAAACTCAGAGTGCAAGGCCTCTATTTAGAACGATATCTAGTTGCAGCTTCTTCCAGTGCTTGAATCATTGGCAATTTTACGCCTGTTAGATACAACACCAATGCACCTCCCGCAGTGCTGATGTGATTTATCTTCTCGGCAAGACCATATCTTTTCAATGCAGCAGTCAAATGTCCGCCGCTTACAATTGTGGTTGCAAACGAGTTTGCTACTCCTCGAAGAAGGGACTCTGTTCCAAACTTAAAGTTCTCATTTTCAAAAAATCCTGCAGGACCACTCATGAATACAGTTCCAGCACTCTGGATTGATTTTAGGTAATATTCAACTGATTTTGGTCCCAGATCAAATATCTGGTCGCCTTTTACAAGTTCACGAACATCCATCTCTTCTCTTTTTCCGTTTCTTTCTACTGCGATATCTACTGGAACTGAAAACACATCTGGATATTCACCAATCAAGGCATGTGCCTTTGCTACTACGTCCTCTTCTCTTTTGATTCCAAGTGGGAACTTGATTCTTCCCTGCGCCCTCAAAAAGACATTGGCAATTACACCTGTAAGCAAAACTTGGTCTGCCCTGCCGTTTTGAATTAATTCCTTTATTGCTTCTAGCCTATCAACTACCTTGGAGCCTCCAAGTACAAGTACGTGTGGTCCCTTGGCAACAGTCATGATTTCATCTAGTTTTCTGACTTCGCGCTCTACCAGTCTTCCAGCACATGACGGAAGAACATGTGCAAATCCAATTATTGATGGATGTGATCTGTGTGAGCTTGGAAATGAATCAAGTATGCATATGTCAAATAATTTTGAAAGTCTTTTTACCATTATTGTCTTAGATGCATCAGATGCTGAAAATTCATAATTTTCTTCTGCACATAATCTTAGGTTATCAAGCAGTATGATATCGCCGTCTTTCATGTTTTTAATTTCTCGTTGTGCGTCTGAACCAATGACATCTTCAATGTACTTTATCTTGCGGCCAAGTATCTGCTCCAAGACCTTTGCATGTTTTTCCATGCCGGTATAGTCATTGTTACCTACTCTTCCTTGGTGTGAGCCTATCACTACCTTGGCACCCTCCAAATCTTTGAGGGACTCGGTAGACTCTCTAATCCTGCTTGTCTCAATGATATCTAATGTAACTGGATCTATGGGGCAGTTCATGTCTACTCTGAGAAATACAGTCTTGCCCTTTGTATCAAAATCGTTGATTGTTAAGATTCTCAATGTCGTTCCTATCTCTTGATGTAGTTAAAATCTTTTAGTCGCCTGTCGTTATTTGGTTTTTCTTACCGATCTTCGGTAACTGTATGTACTAATTTATCAAGTAGATTCTCATCTAAGAATCTTCAAATCACTTGACGCAAATGCAAGCAATATGATTTTAATATGGTAATGCCAAGCAATGCTTAGATGTTGTATCAAGGAGAGAGTTTTAATGCAAAGCTGGGTCTTTGAAACACGAAGTAGAACTTTCTTCCTACTACTGTTATCATTTCTAATTCTGCTTTATCTTGCTGTTGCCAAGGTTCTATTTGTATATGATACAGGATTTGAAACAACGCTTTCAAAACTTGTAGGAAATCCTGTGGTGGATATTACCATGGATGTGTTTACAGAGCTTGGGTGGGTGTTGTATCCAATATTTATCAGCATCATACTGTTTATAATAAAAAGAACAAGGCGTCTTGGCCTTGTCCTACTTCTCTCGTTGTTGGTAGGCAGCATGGTTGTGGCCTATATGAGATGCTATTCTGGGTATGAAAAGCCAATGCTTGATTATCTGGGGGCCAATTTACCAATAAAATCTGGTGCTGATGTGGGTGTTCCTTGTGGGATTGAGGGTACTTTTCCTGCAGGAGATACAGTGAGGGCAACAATATTTGCATTTATCATTGGATATGCATTATCTAGGAGATTTCCGCGTGGATGCTATCTATTGTGGATATATCCTGCAGT
>JANWJG010000009.1 GCA_025449485.1 Nitrosotalea sp.
AACCAAGGACAGAGCAGACAAGTCTCTATCTTTTTGGAATCATCTAGTTCAGCTAGTTCTGGTACATTTACAGCACAAACTGACAAGACCATATATGTAAAAGGTGATCAAATCCAGATATCTGGAACCGCACAGACTTTCACCAATGTCAGTAGTCAACTTACAAGCCCATCCGGAATCAGATACAATGGTGCCGCAATGACAAACTTTGACGGTTCATACAATATCACTTATTTGACATCATCATCATTTGAGACTGGAAACTGGCACGTTACATTACACAGTGGTGCGCTAACACAAGTGCTCTCCATCTTTTTAGAGCCTTAGCATCAGGCAGTTCCAACCTAGAATGAATTCTTTTGTGTTTCCCAACTATAGCTGGACAATCAATTAACACAGAGATTCTCACGATACCTCTAAATAATTTAGAACTTGTAAAAAATTATGGAACATGTAAAACCAGAAGAATTCGATTCCAAGGTGCTCGGAGATAACAAAAAAACAGTTGTTTTGTTCTATGCGACATGGTGTCCATATTGTTCTAATTTCAAGCCAACGTTTGAATCTGCAAAAATTGAGGCTGCAAACAAAATAGGATCAATCATAGACGAAGACGAGAATCCGCTATGGGATAGATTCAACATTCAAGCAGTGCCTACAATGATTGTATTTCAAAATGGAAAAATAATTTCACGAAGAGATGCCAAAAAACATGTCGGCCTGACAAAATCAGACATGGATTCAATAGTTAAAGAACTAGCCTAATTTCATATTGTTTTGGATCTTTTTTGCCAAGTCATCAAGATCAGTGTCATTTGTAATCATCCTTCTTGTCCACAGATTACCCACCTTGTTGTATCGAGGTATGATATGTACATGCACGTGTGGAATTATTTGGTTTGCAGAACGCCCATTGTTTTGACCAAGGTTAAATCCATCTGCACCTGTTGCAGCAATTATCCCACGTGCTATGGTAGGCACTCTAGAGAATAATTTTCCCACCTCGTCATCAGACATGTCTATGATTTTTTCCCGATGAATCTTGGGCATCACTAGCGAATGGCCTTTTTGGATGGGGTATTTGTCCATGATTGCAATATGTAAATCGTCTTCGAATATTACATGTGCATCTTGCTTTTTGCTTATGATGTTGCAAAAAAGACAGTCCATGCCTTTTTTGCATGACATATTTTATTTATACTCACCTTCAACCATGTTGAAAATCCATCATTCATGTCAGATACTGTTATTTAGGGTAAAATTTTGACTTGGATCGTCAAATGGGAAAAAAAGATAGAGAAGAGCGAGTGCAAGAACGAGAGACTTTTTACCAAAAACGACAGAGGACACAATTCAAAAATAAGGCAATAGCCATAGGAATTTTAGCAGGAATTATAGCAGTTCTAGGAATTTCAGGTTACAATTTTTACGAGTTATCATCACAAGTAACACCAAAAGGAGAACCGCCTGGTTCAGGCCCTCTAGGTGGAATCCACATCCATGCAGGATTACTGACGTTGATTTACGGTCAACAGTTTGATTATTCATCTACAGCATATCAGATAAAGAGCCCATACATTGGATTCCAGAAAGGAAATGGAGAGACAATACATGCAATGGCAACAAATGTCACCATGGGATTTCTCTTCAACTCATTGCGCATTGGATTAGATGACAAGTGTTTCACATTCCCAGATAGTCGTGCATTCTGCACAAATGCCAACTACACATTGAAATTCTATGTCAATCATCACCAAGTACCAGACTTGAAGAATTATGTCTTCAAAGATCAAGACAGAATCTTGATTTCATACGGTAATGAAAACGATACACAGATCAACGCACAATTAGCACGACTAGATGGATTCCAGTTAATCACTTAGGGTTCAGAAAGTTCTTCTTTTAATTCCTTGAATTCATCTACAGTTATTTCCCCTTTTGCTAATCTATTTTTTAGAATGGTCATTGCATTATCTCCATCATCTTTTTGTTCAGGGATAACTTCTAGCACATGAGTTTCTTGTGTCATATCAGTTGAATTATCGGATTGACCTCGCTTCTTTCTGAGATAAAGTATTGAAACCACTATGCCAGCCCCTACAAGAGAAATTATCGGATAAATCACAGTGTTGGCATTAAAGCCTCCAAGACCAGGCATCAAATTATTTCCTAGTGTGTTAGATTTCTGTACTCTTGGGTTTGAAGCCACATCATCTACAGCCATCTTTTCACTTAGCTGTATAACTTTAGAATTAACAGTACTTGGAGAGCCTGAATTTTTACTATTTAGCAAATCTTGTAATCTTTTTGCATCCTCTATTCTTTTTTTGATTAGATCATCAACTGATGTCTGAGATTGATCAGTTGTGGAACCGGAATTTGGTGTAGTTTGAGCCGGTGGTGATGATGTGATGGTAGTTACAACATTTGATGGACTACCTGGTCCTGCAGAATTAACTGCGGACACCCTGTAAGAATATGCAGTACTTGCTGCAAGTCCAGTATCAGAGTATGTTGTTGATGTAGAACCAGTATTTTGAATTATGGTAGACCATGTATTTCCATTGTTTTGTGATCTTTCTATCATGTAACCGGTTATGGTAGAACCGCCATTGTCTGATGATGCGGACCATGACAGATTAATTTGAGATGAAGATGCTACATACAGAGTCAACGATGTAGGAGGAGATGGGATGACGGGCGAGCCATCGGGTGAAAATGTAAACGCCACGGTTTTGCCATTTTCCTTGGTTGCAATAAATGCAGTTGCATTGTACGTTCCCTTGAGTGCGAATTTCTGTTGATTATCAGAAGTGCTAGTGTCAACGATTATCTGAAAAGTGTGATTACTATCGGCCATTCCGGATGCAAGCGAAATAAACTTGTCAGTAGGATCAAAGAGTAATAACGTAACATTTGGCGGATCTGTATCTAACACAGTACCTGAAAAATAGATTTTACTTCCTCCTTTGTAAAATGACGTATTTGTTTTGAGTGAAGTCACTTCTGCATATGCAGGAATAATGGTAAGAGATACAACAATTACAGACAACAGTACACCAAGATACAGTCCCTGCCTAGTCATATCATGAATCCTATATTCTAATTATTAAAAACTCGGTAGAATTCATACTTGTCAACTATTGAGTTCATTTTATTCATAAATTATCAAAATCAAAGACATTGTTTTCAAATCAGCAAACCAAGTTCTTAATCTCATGGGTGAAATTATCTACAATGTATAAAATAGGGCACAAAATATGGTATCAGCATTGGAAATATCAAGCAGAAATGTAGTTGAGGGTCCTTCAAGGGCACCCCATCGAGCCATGTACAAGGCAATGGGTTTAGACGATAATGATTTGGGAAAACCTTTCATCGGCGTATCACATAGCGGAAATGAAGCAACACCATGTAACATCCATCTAGGCAGATTGGCAACTCATGCAAAAGCAGGAGTAGAGATTGCTGGTGGAACACCTAGAGAATTTTCTACAATAGCAGTAAGTGACGGTATCGCAATGGGTCATGAAGGTATGAAGTCATCTCTTGTTAGCAGAGAAATTATTGCAGATTCTATTGAATTAATGGTTAGAGCACATCAGTATGACGGACTAGTTGGGATTGCAGGATGTGACAAGAGTTTACCAGGTACCATGATGGGAATGGCCAGACTTAACTTGCCATCTGTTTTTGTCTACGGCGGCACAATCATGCCAGGAATTTTGGATGGAAAACAAGTTACAGTTCAAGATGTATACGAAGCAGTCGGAGCATATGATGCAGGAAATCTGACATTAGAAGCACTAAAGAATTTAGAAAACGTTGCCTGTCCAAACTCTGGCTCTTGTGGAGGAATGTATACTGCAAATACAATGGCCTCAATCAGCGAAGCAATTGGAATAGCATTACCAGGAAATGCATCACCACCAGCAGAGGATCCAAGAAGAGAAAAAATGGTATACGAAAGTGGAAAGGCCGTGATGAATCTACTTGAAACAGGCATAAAACCAAAAGACATTTTGACATATGAGGCATTTGAAAATGCCATCGTAGTAGCCAATGCCATAGGCGGCTCTACAAATGCAGTATTACACTTGCTTGCACTATCTCGTGAGATAGGAGTAAAATTGACACTTGATGATTTTGAGAGAATTAGAAGAAAGACTCCCCATATTGCAGACATGAGACCAGGAGGAACATATGTCATGCTAGATCTTGACAAGATAGGCGGAATCCCATTATTAATGAAGAGTTTGCAAAAGAAAAATCTGATTCATGAAAATGTCATGACAGTCACCGGTAAGACAGTCAAACACAATCTAGATTCACTACAAATATCATTTGATTCAAGCCAAAAGGTGTTAAAATCAATCGAATCGCCAATTCACGATGTTGGAACTCTTACAATACTCAGAGGATCACTTGCTCCAGATGGAGCAGTAGTAAAAGTTGCAGGTGTCCATACAAAAGAATTCAGAGGTAAAGCAAAAGTGTTTGATAGAGAAGAAGATGCATTTGATGCAATATCAAAACGACTGATAAAAGAACACGATGTTGTCATAATAAGATATGAGGGTCCAAAGGGTGGACCAGGAATGCGGGAGATGCTAGGTGTCACAGCAGCTCTTGTTGGACAAAACTTGGGTGAAAAAGTTGCACTGATAACAGACGGTAGATTTTCAGGAGCAACAAGAGGATTCATGATAGGTCATGTTGCACCAGAGGCCGCAGTTGGTGGAAACATTGCTCTAGTCAATGAAGGCGATGAAATCGTCATCAACCTAGAAAAAAATTCTATTGATCTAATTGTACCAGAAAATGAACTTGCGCAAAGACGACGTGATTGGAAACCAAGAAAGCCAAACTATGAAACCGGGGCTCTTGCAAAATTTGCATCACTTGTGACATCTGCTGCAGAGGGTGCAATTACAAAACCAATCTGGTAAAACTACCAGACAAAATCATTCTTGCGGAATATGATATTGGCAAAAAAGTCTCAGTTTCAAGCCTATTCTCTTTGCAGTAATAGATACCCCGTCTCCTAGGCCTTTTTGACAAATGGTACAAGCGGCCTCTGCCACAGTAGTCTGGACCAATGGCTTTTTTCTCGCAAAATACAGATCCTGAAACAACAGTGATTTGCTCTTGCCAAACTCTGGAATTAGGACTTGAGACATGGTTAACATACACAAAGATCGCATATAAAGGTACCGTATTATACAGTAATCATATCATGGATTTGGCTTAATTTTAAATAGAGATGGAAATCAATGTGCACATGGGTGGCCACATTTGGGCATTCAAGCCTTAAGATAATACCTCTAGACTATACTGGCTCCCAATTTGATCTATACAACAAGATATCTCGGGAATTTGATCATTCTTTCTTCTTTGAATCCCTTACAGGACCTGAAGAGTTGTCAGAAACATCACTGATTGGTTTTGACCCATCAGTAATCATCAAAGGATATTCTGACAAAGTTGTCCTCCATTACAAAAGCGGAGGCTCTATGACAATCACAACAAATGATCCTTTGTCTGAGATCAAGAAACTAGTCTACCAAATACCTGATCAAAAATACAGGTATGTTGGAGGTGCAGTAGGAATTATCAATTATGACGCAATCAGATTATGGGAAAAGATTCCAAATTCTCACAAGAGTTCAGACGAGCCTTTGATGGAATTTGGAATATACACTGATGGAATTCTTTATGACAACAAGAAAAAAAGATCATTTTATTTTTATTACGATAAAAATAGAATAGACAAAATATCATACACTAACATAGATTGCGACAAGTTTTCTGTTTCAAAGATTTCTGAAAATTTGAATCAGGACAAATTTGTAGACATGGTAAAACAGGCAAAAAAATACATTCATGATGGAGATATTTTCCAAGTGGTACTTTCACGAAAATTTAATTTTGATGCAGACGGAGACTATCTCAAAGTATACAAAATTCTACGACAAATAAATCCGTCACCATATCTTTACCACATGAAACTAGGAGAGAGAACCATAATTGGATCTAGCCCAGAAATGTTACTTCGCATCACAGGAAACCAAGTTGAGACATTTCCCATTGCAGGCACAAGGCCAATTACAAATGATGAGAGAAAGAACGAGGAGCTAAAAGAAGAATTGCTACATGATGAGAAAGAGCTTGCAGAACACACAATGTTGGTAGACCTTGGCAGAAATGACATCGGTAGAGTGTGCAGATATGGTTCTGTGCACGTCAAAGAATTAATGGCTGTTAAAAAATTCAGCCATGTACAACACATTGTAACCCATGTAGTTGGAACATTGGATAAAAAATATGACATGTATGATGCAATGAAGGCAGTATTTCCAGCTGGAACCGTATCAGGGGCTCCAAAGATTAGAGCAATGGAGATAATTGACGAGTTAGAGCCAGATGCAAGAGGACCTTACGCCGGCGCAATAGGATATTTTTCATTTAATGGCTGCTGTGACTTTGCAATTGGAATAAGAAGCATCTTCATGAATGGTTCAAAGGGTTTCATTCAAACTGGAGCAGGCATAGTTACTGACTCTGTTGCCCAAAACGAGTGGATGGAAACAGAGCACAAGGCAAATGCAATGATAACAGCACTCAAGGAGGCATCAAAATGAAATTTCTGATAATTGACAATTATGATTCATTTGTATACAACATTGCCCAGCTACTCGGAGAGCTAAACGTAGAATCAGATGTAATCAGAAATGACAAGGTAACAATTGATGACATCAAAAAAGGAAACTATGATGCAATAATAATTTCCCCAGGACCTGGTACACCAGAAGATGAAAAATATTTTGGAATATGCACCAAGGTAATCAAGGAACTTGGACCAACAAAACCTATACTTGGAGTGTGTCTTGGCCACCAGGGAATCATACATGCATTTGGCGGCAAAGTTGTCAATGCTGGAAACGTAAGACATGGTAAGACAAGCCCCGTAGAGCACACAAAATCTCCACTCTTTGAGGGGGTACAAAACCCATTCAAGGCCACAAGATATCACTCCCTAGTTGGAGACAAGACAATAATTCCAGATGACCTCCAGATAACTGCAATTGCACAAGATGACAAGGAAATAATGGCAATTAGCCACAAAAAATACCTAATAGAAGGAGTTCAATTTCATCCAGAATCAATTATGACTAGTGAAGGCAAGAAGATCCTAAGTAATTTTATCAAGTTGGTGCAAAAATGATAACAGAATATATCACAAAAATATCGTCCAACAAAAATCTCAGCCAGGATGAAATGTCACATGTAATGAATGATATTCTAGCTGGAAAAACTTCAGTTGATGAGACCACAAGTTTTCTTGGAGCGCTAACAGAAAAGGGAGAAACGGATCAGGAACTTCTTGCAATGCTAGACAAGATGCAGCAAAATGCAGTACACATACATCCGAAAATAAACCAAAACATCATAGACGTATGTGGAACTGGTGGTGATGGTATGAGTACGTTTAACATTTCAACCACAGCATCATTTGTGATAGCCGCATCAGGTGTAGTAGTGGCAAAACATGGAAACCGGTCAGTCTCTGGCACAAGTGGAAGCGCAGATATTTTTGAATATTTTGGATACGATCTCAACATGGAACCACACAAAGTCCAAGAAATAATTGAAAAGTTTGGAATCGGTTTTATGTTTGCACCCAAGTTTCATCCTGCCATGAAAAACGTTTCAGATGCAAGAAAACGCCTGGGCAAGCGAACCGCATTTAATTTGCTAGGCCCGCTTTGTAATCCGGCTCAGGTAAAACATCAGCTTGTCGGAGTATATTCAAAAGAATACCTCAGCCGCGTCATATCTCTCTTAGAGTCAAGGGGAGCTACAAATGTAATGACTGTAATCTCTGAAGATGGTCTTGATGAATTGTCTACAACATCAAAAAACTACATCTATCAACTAAACAAGGGAGAAGTTACAAGCTCAGTGCTTGACCCGGCAGAACTTGGTTTGAACAAGGCAAAAATCTCAGATTTTCAGATTAGAACAAAAGATGAGGCAATAAGGGCATTTGTCTCAGTGTTAAACGGAACTGCCAAAAAACCAATGCTTGAGATTACTGCACTTAATGCGGCAGCTGGATTAATTGTTGGTGGATTTTCAGAAAAATTCGATGAGGCATTACAGGTTTCACTTGAATCAATCAAAAATGGCAAGGCATATGACCTTTTCAAAGATTTCATAAAACATTGTGGAGATGTAACAAAGCTGGAGGCTTTTGAGAAAAAATGAAAGACATGCTTGAGAAACTTGCCAACAATTCACAAAAGGCAATAAGCGACGGAATCTACGAAATAAGTTACAAAAACCCCAAATCAGAAAAAAACCTAATTGAACAAATTAAAAGTAATACGCATGCTTCATTGATAACAGAGGTAAAATTTTCATCGCCATCACTTGGAAACATAAGAGAGATTTCGGATCCTGTCCAGATTGCAAAGCAGATGGTAGACGGAGGTGCAGTGGGATTGTCAGTTCTAACACAACCATATCTGTTCAATGGTTCACCAGACTATTTTACAAAGATTCGAAAAAGCGTCAAGGTACCTCTGTTGATGAAAGATATCGTAATAGACAAGTCTCAAATTGATGCTGCCGAAAAGTTGGGAGCTGACATGGTTCTTTTGATACAGGCAATATTTGACAAAAAGTTTGCAAAAGATATGGATGAATTTGTTTCATATGCACACAAAAAGAAACTTTTGGTATTGTTAGAGTCGCACACGAAAAAAGAATTTTCAGACTCGGCAAAGACACATGCAGATATACTTGGAATAAACAACCGTAATCTAGATACACTTGAGATAGACCTTGAGACCACAAAATCTATTCTAAAAGACAGAAATGAAAAGCGAATCATAATATCAGAAAGCGGGGTAGAATCTCCAAAAGACATCCAGTTTCTGAAAAAATGTGGTGCTGACGCTTTCTTGGTAGGCAGTAGCATAATGAAGAGTAAAGATATCAAGGGACTTGTATCAGAATTGGTGTTGTCAATATGAAACTCGGATACCCAAAAAATGGTAAATTTGGAGAGTTTGGTGGAAGATACATTCCAGAAACACTTGTTCCAGCAGTAGAAGAACTAGAAGAGGCCTATCTAAAATACAAAGATGATGTAGACTTTAAGAAAGAATTACGATATTACCTGACACAGTATGCCGGAAGACCTACTCCGTTATACTTGGCTGAAAATCTGACAAAATTTGCGGGCGGTGCAAAGATCTATCTAAAAAGAGAAGACCTACTTCATGGAGGAGCTCACAAGATCAACAATACACTAGGTCAAGGTCTGCTTGCAAAAAGAATGAAGAAGAAGAGAATCATTGCAGAAACAGGCGCAGGACAACATGGTGTTGCAACCGCAATGGCATGCTCTGCACTTGGAATGAATGGCGAAGTATACATGGGTTACAAGGACACCCAGAGGCAAAAGCTAAATGTGTTTAGGATGAATCTACTTGGCTCAAAGGTGCATCCAGTCAAAGAAGGAACACAGACCTTGAAGGATGCAATCAACGAAGCAATACGAGACTGGATTACAAATGTAAAAACAACATACTATCTTTTAGGATCAGCAGTAGGTCCACATCCATACCCTGTGATGGTAAGAGACTTTCAGTCAGTAATAGGAGAAGAGATTCTTGTACAGATGAAAAAACTAGAGAAAAAATCACCAGACTCTGTTGTAGCATGTGTTGGAGGAGGCTCTAATGCAATTGGAACATTTTATCCACTAATTGATGAAGATACCAAGATGTTTGGAGTAGAGGCAGGAGGAGAGGGAATCAAGAGTGGTCATCATTCTGCAACGTTGGTAGGTGGATCAAAAGGTGTACTTCATGGCATGTTGACGTATCTTTTACAAGACAGTGAGGGACAAATTAGTGAAACTCATAGTGTATCTGCAGGATTAGATTATCCAGGAGTTGGGCCAGAACACTCGTATCTAAAAGATGCAAAGAGAGTAAAATATGATGCAGTAAATGACAAGGAGGCAGTTGATGCATTTCTCTTGCTCTCAAGACACGAAGGAATCATACCAGCACTAGAATCAGCTCATGCAATTGCATATGCAATAAAAATAGCAAAGAACATGCCAAAGAGCGAAAGTATTGTGGTGACATTATCAGGAAGAGGAGACAAGGATGTTGAAGAAGTAGGGAGATATTTGAGTAAAAATGTCAAGAATAAAAAATAAATTTCAAGACCTCAGGTCCAAGAAACAAAAGGCCCTGATAACATACATCATGACAGGGTTTCCAAGTGAGAAAGATACACTTTCTGCAGTAAGAGGGTTTGTAAAAGGCGGTGCAGATATCATTGAACTTGGGATGCCATTTTCAGACCCACTTGCAGACGGACCTGTAATTCAGAATGCAGGCTTTCAGGCATTACAAAAGGGAATGAATTTTAGCAAGTTTCTTGCGCTAGTGAAAAAGATTCGCAAGGAGACAGACATTCCGCTTGTTTTGATGACATATACCAATATCTTGTACAGTCATGGCTATGAGAAGTTCATATCAACTGTCAAGCGTGCAGGAATTGATGGATTGATACTACCTGACATGTCAATCAATGAATCAAAGGACTTTCTACTGGCAGCAAAGAAAAACAAGACGGATGTAATATTTTTGATATCTCCAAACACCTCATCAGAGAGAATCAAAAAGATTTCTAGCGCATCGTCTGGCTTTTTGTATCTAGTGTCAGTGTTTGGAACCACTGGCGGCCAGCAACAATTCCAAAACTATACGGTTCAGGCAATTAAAAATGCCAAAAAGATATTGCATGGAAAAATTCCTCTAGGGGTCGGATTTGGTGTAAGCAATCCAGATCAGGCAAGGTTCATAATAAAATCTGGCGCAGATGCAATAATTGTGGGCAGTGCATTTTTGAGACTGATGGAAAGTACGCCTTCAGAAAAGATCGAACAGAAGATTGGCCAGTTTACAACCAGTCTAAAAAAAGCCACAATCACAGAATAAGAAATAAAAGGATCTCAAATCCATCATGGATATGCAGACAGAATCTACAAAATACATTTTTGTGACAGGAGGAGTCATGTCTGGCCTGGGAAAAGGCGTTGTTTCATCGTCTGTTGCAAAGTTACTTCAACTTTCTAATCAAAAAGTTTCTTGTGTAAAATTTGATCCATACCTAAACTACGACGCAGGTACAATGAATCCCATTGCCCATGGAGAAGTCTACGTCACAGAAGACGGAGGAGAGTGCGACATGGATATTGGAAACTATGAGAGATTTCTAAACCAGAATATTCTCAAGACCCACAACATTACTACTGCTCAGATTTACTCTAGTGTTATAGAGGCAGAAAGACGCGGAGAATATCTTGGTGCATGTGTCCAGATAATCCCACATGTTACAGATGCAATCAAAGA
>JANWJG010000010.1 GCA_025449485.1 Nitrosotalea sp.
ACTAAGTGAACAAAACCCCTCAAGGGAATCAAATTGATGAAAATAACTAACTAAAAACAAAATACTGTGAGTTTTAAAATTATTTTATTACATGAGTGTTATAGGATTGTACTGAAATTAGGACAACATAGTACATAATCTCAACAGACCCACCTACATTTGGTTCCATCTCATTACAAAAAATAGCGAAGAATGGATGCATGTGTAATGAGCAACCATTAGATCTATTCAGATCCTTGAGACAGACTTCTAAATTTTGGAAATATACAGAATAAAACTACACAACAAACTTCATTTCATTCATAAACTGCAGATTATACGAAATTCAATGTTTTTTATTTATGCCAGTATAGGTTCTACTAAATCAGAAGTATTGTTGATTTTAGGATATTCATCATATATTTTTCCGTCAATTTTGCGACCACCCGACTTGGGACGTATTCCCCCCCATTGTTTGAAGAATACAGAGACTTTTTGTTTTTTACATTGATCAATTATTTCTGTGATCCATTCTTTTTCTACTTGCCTGTATCCATATCCACTTTCTCCCCCTATTATTGCCCAATCAATTCCAGAAAGGTCTACAGTACCCACAGAACCGATCAGTGGTTCAAAGCTTATGAATCGAACATTGCATCTAACTTTTCGCAGTTCATCAATTCTCCACACATTATCACCATTTTCAACAGTAGTACCCATCCAAACATGATTTGGTATTTCAAACCCAAAATAGCTGTAAAATAATTTTGAAAATTCTGCCATTTTATTGGGGCGTTTTGTTAATACTTGGTATGTGTGCCAATTAGCTTTTACCATTGTTGAAAAACATTTTCCAACAAATTCCATTGTGCTTTCTTCGTGAAATAGATCTGACATACTATTGACAAAGATTTTTTTCGGTTTTTTCCATCCCAAAGGAAGTTCTATATCCGCATTGTGTTCAGTATATTCAAATTCATTCTTATATTTTTGAAGACCCATTGATTTTAGTCGTTTTGATAAAGTAGCAGCATAACAATTTTTACAACCTGATGAGATCTTAGTACAGCCAGTAGTTGGATTCCACGTAGCCTCAGTCCATTCAATAGCTGATCCAAGTGCCAATTAATTTTCAATGTGAGATTAGAGTATTAAAAGCCTATCAGAATGACTTTGCAGTATGCATGTTAACTGTATTTACAATATTACCCATATAGAGAATGAAATCATGAACATAATTTGTCAATCTCTTCAATGTCTATTTTGATATACTAAATGATTTTAATCAAACCGAGATAAACATGGTGAGATATGATCCTTATCCAACCCTTAGGCGATCTCTGATTTCATTAAGAGAATATGCCACACCGTTTGATAGTGAAATCGTTACAACTGATAAACATGAATTATGGTCTACAAAAAAATTAATTGCATTAAGATATTACATTTACCCATATCTTCAGATAATGCGCAAGTATGAATTCAAAAAACTTCATTATGTGGACCTTTTTGCAGGCTCTGGTTTGTTGAGAATTAAAGGTAAGATAATGCCAGGTACATCTTTGATACCACTGTTGCGTACTAAGGAATTGTTTGAGAAAAATAAACAGTATATTTTTGATGAATATCATTTATCGGATACTAATCAGAAATATGTAGATGTTCTACAGGATAGAATAAACAAGCTAAAAAGTGGCTTACCGACAAAGATAACTGTCAAAAAAGGAGATTTTGCTTCAACATCTGATGAAATTTTCAGTGGACAATATCCAGAATTTGGACAACAGAAAGAGAATGGATATCTCGTAGTTTTAGATCCATATGGTTTTCATGTTGATTGGAATCATCTCGAGAGAATTCTCAAAAGTGGCGCAGTTGATGTTTTAATCACATTTCAATCATCAAACATAAGTTGGAATCAAAATAAGATTCAATCAAAATCAGCATTAACCAAAATGTTTGGTGGAGAAGAATGGATGAATTGTGATAGCGTAGACGATTTTGTTAATACATATTGTAGAAAAATTGAAAGTGTTCCTACTCAATGGTCAAGATTTAAGACTAAAACACTTACTGTTTTTACCACCAAGGGAAAATATCATCTCATTTGTGCATCGAGATCACCAGGTGCAAACAATCTATTCTCATCGATGCAAGAAAAATTTGATGAAGTGAATAACGATTTATTGAATGATGTATTCAGTGTTGCAGTAGGAAAGAAAACAGATCTTGATGCCTTTTTGGATAACTAAATCGAGACTTTTTCGTATCTTCTATTTTTTTAGTTTCTTTGAATTCTTTTTTCTTCCACAAAAACCTCTTCAGTAAACATTTCGGGATGAATCTCCTTGAACCTCATCATCCATCGTGTCATCAAATCTCTGATAATGCTAGAATTGCGTCTCTTTCTCCATTCTTCATAAGATTCTTTATAGTATCAATGGAAAAGTCAGCGTCTTCAAATAGAAAATGCGAGTCTTCCTTGCGCTGGATTCTTACTATTTGGTCTATAATTGCACCTCTCTCTTGAGCTATCTCATGGTATTCTTTTTGAATATTTGAAAACATTGTCTTTGAATCTTCATCTAATGAAGATTTGTCAAGAATATCATGCATATTTCGAATAAGACCAAGCTGTCGATTAATCAGTTTTGACATGCGTAATGTATGCAGTGTCTTATCAACATGTGTGATATCTCTTGCCCTATGCCAAACTTCAACCATATTTCTAGGAAGATCATGCTGTTCGTGTGGGAACAGATCTACGAGATAGACATTCTTGTTGTGTTTTGGAGATGCGTCTATTACTTCACGAAGTGGTGTGTTATTCAACAATGTCCCATCCCAGAGATATCTGCCATTAATTTTAGCCCAAGAGATTCCATAAAATGGATACCCTGCACTGGCAAGTACATGGTCTGCAGTTATGTTATCATACATGCTATCAAATATTGAGGGTCTTGCATTTTCTATGTCAGTTGAAGTAACAATCAACCTAGGACTGTTTCGTTCTCTTAATTTCTTGAAATCCACATATTTGTTCAAAGTATTTTTTAATGGTGTGTTATCGTAAAGATAAGACCATAAAAATGGAAAAAAATAATCCATCGATGGTAAAAACCACTTTGGAAAAAAAGCATTGGGATTACCAAAAACTGCTGAGTACATTGCTGAAAAACGTGATCTCATATTATAAGGTAAATTTGGTGGAGTTACACCATCTGCCAAATCAAGCCAAAAACTTTCCAAGTCTTTCATAGGATCGTTTTTTGCACATGCAATTATTGTTGCGTTAATTGCTCCAATCGATGTTCCCGCTACAATATCAAATTTTATTCCATGTTTATGTAATGACTTGTAAACACCACATTCGTATGCCCCAAGTGAACCCCCACCTTGCAAGATGAGGACAGTTTCACTTGCTTGTCTTGAAATATTCATCTTTGGTTTAGATGTGGGTTGTACCGCATCTTGAAAACTATTCATTTCTCCGGTCAAAAATTATCACTGAAATTTCTCATATGTGCATCAAGATCATCCTGTGGGAGGGGATTTGCTACTTCGTGCTTGTGTTCACCCCGGTGTGCCCGACTCTTTAATTTCTTTTTGTGTTCCTCTCGTGAGTGATGTAGTCGGTCTTTTTCATGTATAAACTCTTTTCCACATTCGTCGCATTTTACTATGTCATGATGATGTGCGTGTCTAGTGTGACCAACAAGCTCTTCATAACTTTCAAACTTCTCCATGCATTGTTCACATGATGTTTTTTTATGGAACAAATTCATTCCTTTTTCACTACCTTTGTAATGTTTTCAGAATTATTCGGTTTGATTATTTTCTCTTCCTTTTGATATGTACTATACATTCTATTGACAGTGCTGATCGTTTTTATCAGATTTTTATCCTCGTCTGAAAGATACAATTTTTCTTTAACGTTCATAGTTTCATTACATGTATTACAAAATTTATTCACATTTTCAAGTGTTGATACAACGTTTTCTGACACTGCAGAAAGGTGTGCTTTCCAGACATCCGCAAAACTAGAATACAGGATATTAGCACTCTGTATCGCATTTCCAAGAAACCTGTTTCTTAGAAATTGATACGATGTGAGAAGATAATACCAAGATGGATTGTAGGCGCGCAAATTTTTCTCCATTTCAAGATACTGACCAGATATAGCATATGAAGACTTTACAAATTCTTCAGATAAATCAAAATAAAATTTGAATAAATCTACAGACACAATATTATATTTTTTCATATTTTGACTGTAACTTTCCTTTATTTTCCCAAAATACCTATCATCGCAAACAGGGCATCCTGTTTTGCTGTCAACAGCACCAACCTCGGTACCACATACATCACAGACATTTTTTTCCATTACTTTACCCTCATTTTGCATATTTTATCACCATCTCCTCATGGATTTTTTGGTTTGATTGATCTACCTTGATAGCTTGTGTTGGACAGACAGAGACACATGCCATGCACCAAATACAATCATGTTCTCGAATTGGTTCTGACTTGT
Organism: Nitrosotalea sp.; assembly: GCA_025449485.1. Taxonomy (GTDB): domain Archaea; phylum Thermoproteota; class Nitrososphaeria; order Nitrososphaerales; family Nitrosopumilaceae; genus Nitrosotalea. Next base: position 4,511 of record JANWJG010000010.1, read on the forward strand.
CTGTGTAATCTTTACGTCCCTCCTTTTGATGAGATTCGCCAGTTCCAGCACTGGTAGCGTTTACCATCTGTACCGCAGGAACATCATTTTCTGTTCTATACCACTGATAAACCTGAACTGGACATACCTCAATGCATCCACCATCTGATATGCATGAATCCCAGTCGACTGCAACAAAAGTTCCATGTATTCCCAGAGGAACATATTCCTCGCCCCGTTTTTTATAGGCGTTTTGTATATTTTCATCAGTTGAAGACTCGGCATCTATTTTTCCAGGGCCCCACACAAAATGAAAATGTTCATTATCTGCACACTTGTGCTTGCCCATTGGTTTGTGATTTTTTGGAAATTCCAATTCTATTGGCATGTACCGATATTCACATGATAAATAAAAAAGACTTGCAATAAATTGCATGAAAAAAAATGCAACTAATTCATCATGCTTTTATGTCAAAATCTTTTCTTTTAAGACTGAGGTCTTGAAAACGACAAAACAATCTCACCAGAAGGAACACATGCACCAATGGTCTGTCACATCAAATCACTGGCAGTGTAATACGTGTGGAAAGACATACGGATAAACTAACTTTCCAGTTTTTTTATGCAAATGCAAAGGTTCAGAATCTTGTGTCTTGATCTAAAAGTCTAGTCTCTGAGAAGTTCCAGTTCTGATCTATCAAAGGTGTGGTGCTTGGTTTTCTGTAAAGATCTTTAACCGAGTAATATCTGGTTTGAAAAATAAGTCAATAAGCCAATCAGTTACCACTCTTAATTTCTTTTCAGGAGTTGGCAGTTGACTGAGATAGTAAGCCCTCCAAATCATCCATGCAAGCATACCATGAGTCTTCATTCCAAATAGTATACCAACACCATTTCTTTTTCCTATTTGAGCCATTATTCCTCTTGACTTGTAACTGAAACTAGCTTTAGTTCCTACTCTTATTTCAGATATCAGATTGTTTGCCACAACTTTTGCCTGTTCTACCGCGTTTTGAGCAGTGGGTGGATATGGTTTTCCGGTATGTGAGTCGGTTATAGATGCACAATCTCCATGTGCATACACTCCATCAAAACCTTTGACGTTAAGATATTCATCAACTACTATTCTTCCGCTTTTATCATGCTCACATTGTAATTCTTTAACAATTTTTTCAGGAATAACACCCCC
>JANWJG010000011.1 GCA_025449485.1 Nitrosotalea sp.
AAGAAAAATTCCAAAGTTATACACGTACAAGCAAATCCCAAGCCAGAGAAATGGATTGGAAAAAACTGGGCATGCATTGAGGGTTTCAAAGTATCATCAGGAGAATTGTTGTTATTTACTGACGCAGATACAATTCACACAAAAAAGACAATCTCTCTTTCAGTAGACCACCTTTTGAGTGAAGGATTGGATTCACTTACACTAGTTCCAAAATTGCTTTGTCTTGACTGGTGGACAAAGATTACGCTACCTGTGTTATCTACATTTTTGCACACTAGATTTTCGGCACTTCGAGTGAATGACCCTTCCAAAAAGACAGGATACTTTTTTGGAAGCTTTTTCATCATAAAAAGAAAAACGTACGAGGCAGTAGGAACACACGAAAGCGTGAAAAGTGAGATAGTCGAAGATGGAGCACTAGGCAAAAAAGTAAAGGAACAAGGATTCAAGCTAAAGATGGTACGCGGTGAACATTTGGTTGAGGCAGTATGGGCACGAGATCTGACCACGTTGTGGCATGCCCTCAAGAGACTAATGATTCCCCTTTACATCCAGTCAAGCAAGATGGCAATTGGCATATTTTTTGCAGTACTCTTCTTATTGTTTGTGCCATTTCCAGTTCTTGCCTACTCTGCACTTTATGCTATTGCATCCACATCCTTTGGAGTCTTGTTTGGAGCCTCATTACTTGCATCAGGACTAGTTTATCTGGGAAGCACAATAGATGCAAAGAAAGGACTAGGTCTAGGATTTCGACATGCATTGTTTACTCCACTTGGCAGCGCAGTGATTGTGTCAGGATTTGCAAGTGGAATTTTGCATGCAAAGAAAAACAATGCAATAACTTGGAGAGGAAGAACATATTCCATATCAGAAACGGTTCAGAATCCCATTAGTTTGTGAGTAAGGATTATACAGTAACTAAAGTTAATTTAATTCTTGGACAAGACAACGGCAGTTTTAGGTGGAGTGTATGGAGTCGTTGTACTGATTTTAGTATTTGCGTTTGTATTTGAACAACAAAAGACAGATGTCATACATCAGACTTCAACTTTGGGAAATATTGTCCAGTCAAGTCCAGGATCTCAACTAAGTCTAGCAGATCTTTTCTCTAAATCTCAAGACGGTGTTGTCCAGATTGTAGTCCGCAAGACAGGAGACAATGCGTCAGACAGAGCAATTGGGTCAGGCATTGTATATGATCTTTCAGGACATATAATTACAAGTAATCATGTTGTGGAAGATTATCAAAAGATCAGGGTTGTATTTCATGATGGTCAATCTTATTCAGCCAAGGTGAGTGGGACTGATAGATTTGCAGACTTGGCAGTAATCAAGGTAGAGGCAGACCCACAGACATTACATCCACTGCCACTAGGAGATTCGTCAAAACTTCGCATAGGAGACCAAGTTACAGCAATTGGCAGCCCATTTGGTTTGAGTGGATCAATGACATCTGGAATAGTCAGCCAATTGGGTAGAATTCTAAATCCTCCAAATCTCCAGTCATTTTCCATTCCAAATGTAATCCAGACTGATGCAGCAATAAATCCAGGAAATTCAGGCGGGCCACTTTTGAACAATTATGGCGAAGTGATTGGAATCAATACTGCAATTCAAACCGAGACAGGAGAGTTTTCAGGAGTAGGTTTTGCCATTCCGTCAAATACCATGAAGAAGATAGTTCCAGTCCTAATACAGTCAGGGCATTACAAGCACCCATGGCTTGGAGTATCAGGAATAACAGTTGACCCAGACCTAGCAGACAGTTTAGGCCTTTCTACACATTCCGGCTTTTTAATTGAAAATATAGTGTCAGACAGTCCAGCTTCCAAAGCAGGTTTGCATGCATCAAACCAGACCAAGACAGTAGATGGTATCAAGTACAAATTTGGCGGTGATATCATAACAGGGATAGATAACACCAAGGTTACAAAACTAGAAGACCTTTTGAATTATCTACAAGACTTCAAGTACGCCGGAGATACCATGATTATGCACATAGTTAGAGACAACAAAACTATGGATGTAACACTCACATTGCAAGAAAGACCATACAGTCAGTAAAGACCAGAAAATAAAATTGTAAAAATATCATTTTGAAAATGGATTGAAGATGCTTCTTTGTATTTATTAAATAGTACTTTATTAGAAAAACATTGAAGTTCTGGCTGATTTTTGTTTTCATACTATCCGGTGTTGTCATGATACCATCATATGCAGAACCAGTCATGAATGACACAGGTTTTGTAATCCAGAAGTATGTTACAGGCATTTGTTGTAGTCCAACTACAATGGCCTTTGAAGGAAACGATATTCTCATCTTATCAAAAACTTCTGGCGAGGTGCATTTGTTTAGAAATGGCGTTTTGCAGAACACACCAGTATTACAGGAAAATGTTACAAGTATTGGAGAGCAAGGAATGCTTGGAATTACTACAGTTGGAACCAAAGTCTATCTCTATTTTACAGAGTCATCAAAGATGGGTGGACATCCACTTGGAAAACGTGTTTACAGTTACGATTGGAACGGGGAACATCTTGTTAACAAGACATTGGTAAAAGATCTGTCAAAGACCCAGACGTACCATAATGGCGGTGCCATGGTCACAGACAAGAACGGTTCAGTATATTTAATAGTAGGCGATGCAGGTAGTTTTGGAAAATTACAAAATCATCCAACAGGGGAACCTGATGACACATCTGTCATTTTTAGACTTGTGCCACCAGGTCCATACTATGCAATTGGAATAAGAAACAGTTTTGGATTAACAATTGATCCTGTTACAGGTAAACTGTGGGATACCGAAAATGGTCCAGACTTTGGAGATGAAATCAACATTGTTCCTCCAGGTTTTAACAGCGGATGGGATGCGATAATGGGTCCTGCAAATAAAACTCAACTTGCTCACCTTCCAGGATATCCAGGATACACATACCATGATCCCCAGTTTACTTGGCATACACCCGTTGCTCCCACAGGCATTGCTTTTTCACCCCCACAAGGATTTGGAAAATACAAAGACAGTGTCTTTGTAGGAGATTGTAACAATGGCAATGTCTACCGATTTCAATTAAATCAAAATAGAGACGGTTTTGTCTTTAACAGCCCACAACTAGCAGACAAGGAAGTAAACATTGGAGACTCGATGAGTGAGATAGTATTTGCGACAGGATTTGGTTGTATCAGTGATGTAGTTACAGGGCCTGATGGATTGTTGTATGTCACATCGCTATCAGATGGAACAATCTACAGAATAGTTCCACAGAACGATCCAGTAGGCATAGAAACAAGCATCACCAGTCCACCAATAACATACATAATATTGGCAGCAATTATTGTAGCTATCATAGCAGTATATACCATACGTAGAAAAAAATCTAGTAAAAAAATAAATCTTTGAAAAATTTACAAAAATATTCAAAAAAATTCCGTTTGACAATTTCTTGAGCTGTTGGAGAAAAAAATTAGATTTCAGTAAATAACAATTAAAAAATAAAATACCAAAAGTTGAACAAATACATCATTTTCACAGTTTGTGCTTTATTCATAGGTATTACAATTACATTATCAAACGTCCAGGTCTCAGAATCTGTACTATCAAGTAAGATGTTAGTATCAGTCAAGGCAGAAAAGGATCCAATTACAGAAGGAGGATTTCCAATAATAATAGGCACCGTAAAGGATCAGGCCTACAAACCGATCTCAAATGCAAATGTGCTTATAAGATTTGGAACCATCATAGTAACCACAACTACAGATGAGAAGGGCAATTTTAGGTACCAATCTGCCACACCTTCTACGCACGGAATATACGAAATTGACGTAACTGCAACAAAGGACGGTTATGCAAAGAGCAATACAAATTCTACATTCACGGTCAGTCCAAGACAAGTCATATCTACAGTAACAAAAACCATAACAGGATTGCCAATACAGATAGGAAACTATACCGTATTTCTTGGAAAAGTAGCACAATGGAATCTAGAGACAACTTGTTTTGTAGACTTTGGTGACAAGTACATGAGATTCTTGAAGACATGTGATTTGTACAACATTGCGCCAGAAGATTTCAAGACAGACCAACAAGTAATACCAATGGTGTCTGTCATTCAGGATAATGACACGTATAGACTCTTTCCAGAAAATGTCTACATAAAAGCATTCAACATGGACAATAGCACATTGAAGACATTTGTTGCAAGCACATTTGCAAATTATACTGCCCCATAATGTAATTAGAAATTTATAAAAAACTTCCAGTAGATCGATACAATATTACCAAAAAACCATGGTTGTAAAATTCTGCTACAAAATGCAATGACATTGTCTAACATTAACAAGACATCAATCATTTCAGATATGATGAATTTGGTCTAGTATTTTAGATTCGGTATAAATCACGTATCAATTTGTATCACCGATGAGTTAACAATGTTAATGAACAAAGTGTCGCAATTTTTTATTAACTAGACTTTTACTTGAGTGTATGTCAAAACAACCATACCGATCAGAACTTGGAATGATTTCAGACATATTACAGGTTGCAATGGATTATGGTAGACAAGGAACAATAATTACAACTATAGCAAGAAGAGCAAACTTGTCACACTATACAGCAACTGACAAGTGTCAGAAACTCATAGATTTTGGATTGATGGAGCCAAGAGCAGACAAGAGAAGTACTTTTTTTATCATCACAGAAAAAGGAATACACTTTTTCGAAGAGCTCCAGAGATTCACAGAAACTGTGCAGGCAATAAGAATAAGATATTAAAAATTATGTCAAGACTGTACAGTAAATAGAGACAACATACCAGCTGAGATATGATCATTGACATGACAATGATATAACCACGTACCCACGTTATCAGGGTACATGTCAAGCACTTTCATGCTCATTGGGAGAAGCTCAACCACATCAGTGCGCATTCCACCCATGAGAAGTGTATGCCCATGCCAGTGTGGAGTGTGTAGGTCTGTCTCTGTTCCCATTCCCACCACATACCACCTGACATGAGTATTTGCTTTCATTATCAACCCAGGAAGATTACCATACATGTATCCATTTATCGCATGCCTCATGTTGCTTTCTTGAAAATCAGCATCGTCAACATTTACATCAGATGAATTCTGTGCAAATGTCTTGATATTATAATCAAGATATGGACTCTTGTTTTCATTAAATATTGCAAACATTGTAACAAATTCTCGGTCTACACCTTTCGGAGTGCCGTCAGGATTTGCTTCCCCATGTCTTGTTATAATTATAGGTCCTGCAAGTCCCGCATACGTATCACTTACCTCGTCAACATGAGAATGATACATCCACACTATAGAGCTAGGATCATGCGGTCCAGGACCTGCACGTTCTGGAACTTGCCAGACATAAGTATAGTTGTCACCAGGTTGCACTGCGTCACCTTTTTTATCAGATTCCGGTACACCATCATTATATGATGCACCTTCAGATTCTTTTTGATAGAATACACCGTGTGCGTGAATACTAAATGGAAACCTAGCATTATTTTTGAAGACAACTTTTATGGTATCTCCAACTTCTGCGTGTATCACAGGTCCCAGTATTCCAAGATGTTGCCACTTGTCTTGAATTGGTTTTAGTGTAGTAAATGTATCATCAGTATACTCACGGTAAACTGCTTTTAGTGAAATTTTTCCAATTCTATCATTACCGCTTGCCATGTAAACATTGGCAGTGTCATCAAACGGTTTACCCGTTATTTGGTTTATGCCAGTAGGAGCAAAGTCCCACTGTACCTCATCTGCCGCAATATAGTAAGTGCGTGTCTGTCCCTGAAAGTTAGCATCAGAAAGACTAGCAGGTGCGATATTCTCACTTGAATAAAGTTCATGATTGTGAACAGTAGAGAAAGACTGGTATCCTACAATAGACACAAATGTTGTAAAAGATATTGCTAGTACCACCAACATTATTTTGACTAGATCCACTTGTCACACACCACCAAGTGAGACTAGCCGCTACAGACAGGATGACCATGGCATGATAGATCCACTCCAGAATAATCCAGTCCTCCTAGTTTAGCACCATCAAGATTGGCATCTGCTAGACTTCCTCCGGTTAGATCTGAGTTGCGAAGATCTGCATTTTGTAGATTGGCACCGGTAAAGTCAGCCCCCAAGAGTTCTGCCTGAGAAAGGTTGGCATTCTGCAAATTTGCATTTCCAAAGTTAGCCAGTTCTGCCTTGGTATGTGAGAAGATCAATCCTTGTAGATTTGTATTCTGAAAGTTCACACTTGGAAATATTGACCAGGTTATCTTGGCTCCACGAAGGTCAGCGCCTTGCAGGTTTACGTGATAGAAATTAGAACCTCTAAGGTCAGCCCCACGAAGGTCAGCTCCTGACAGGTTAGTGTATGCAAATTCAGTACCGCTCAGGTTGACACTTTGCAGGTTTGCACCCGAGAGATTAACATTGTAAAGATAGGCATTTCTGAAAATGCTACCTGACAGGTTGGCACCAGACAAGTCAGCATCATGCACATTGAGACCAAAGGTGATACAGTTACTTAGATCAGTTTTGGGAACAAGCTTCAAGGTACAAAATGTAGTTGTTGCATGAGTTGCAATTTTTGTTGTCAAAGAATTATTTTTCTTGACATTGTTTTGTTCATCAGCAAAAACATTTGTCATTCGACCTAGAGGCATCAAAACTAGTGCTGCTGTTACAAATAGTAAAACAATTTTCTGATTTGTTTGCATGGTTAGGGCAAGCTAATCATGAGTATTTAATTCGTCTGAGAGAAATTATTTTTTAAAACAAACTCTAGTTCTAATAACATAGAATATAACAACAAAATAAAATCAACAAAAATAACTTTATCATCAATTCAAAACTAGTTTTCAAATTTAGAAAAGTGATGATTCCACTTGGATAAACCCTCCAACAACTTAAATAGAAATCTTTCAGACAAGGGTTTGAGAAAAATATGAAGACGCTCTCTTTTCTTGTCATTGTCATATCTGCAGGTATTCTAGCAGGACTTGTACATGGCATGCTCAACATAATTCTAGTAGAACCATATCTTGACAATGCAATAGGAATTGAAAACCAGCGCCTATTTGCAGAAGGTCAAGCAAAAGATACTCCATACTTTTGGAAACAGTTTAGCGATTATAGAATATGGCAAAAACAAGGGTCCATAGTTGCAGGAGCGATGCTTGGTGCATCCACAGGTGCATTACTTGGCCTCGTATTTGCATATTCAAAAAAATCATTCCCAGGCAATAATGACATCAAAAAAGCCCTCATACTAGCAAGTATAATGTGGGCAGTATTGTTCTTCATACCATTTTTGAAATATCCCGCAAACCCACCTACAGTAGGAGAGCCTGACACCATAACTTTTAGAGCCACAACTTATGCGTTGTTTGTTGCCCTATCAGGAGGAGGCGCAATGGGATTTTCAATACTTTACAAAAAGATGAAAGACAAAAAGTTTCTTGCCTTTGTAGGATATGCAGGATTCATGGGAGCCATGTTTGTCATAATGCCTCCAAATCCAGATCCCATCAATGTTTCCATGGATCTTGTAAATGGATTTAGAATAATATCGGCTTCAACCATGACAGTATACTGGATTGCAAACGGAATCATACTTGGATGGATGTGGAAAAAAGTAAAACCTGATGCAATTTCATCATAACAAAATAAAAAATACCAATTTTTGGCAGTATTTACCGTGTCTGGCATTTTTTGACCAGTTAAATGTCAGACTATCTAAGGATAAATACAACTGTCAAAGCTATCATGACTAGTTGAGCAAGCTAATCCTTAGTTCCGAGTTGTTAAACAGTCTAGTTGATGGAAGGACGCCATCAAAAGATGACGCTTATCACATTTACCAAGATGCGGAGATGGACCCAACTGACCTTTACAAAGTGTCCCAGTTTTTGAGAACCAAGAACAAGGGTACAAGGGTGACATACTCAAGAAAAGTCTTTTTCAATCTGATCAATCTTTGTAGGGATACATGCTCGTATTGCACCTACAAGTCAGAACCAGGTCAAGCCAAAGTTTCAATGTTATCAAAAAATGACATCATATCACTTGCTAATGTAGCAAAAAAACAAAACTGCACCGAGGCGTTGTTTGTAACAGGTGAGAGGCCAGAACAAAAGTACCAAGAGGCAAGAACATGGCTAAAAGAAAATGGGTTTTCAAGCACCATAGAATATCTGGTAGAAGCATCAGAGATTGCACTTGAGGCAGGATTGTTCCCTCACACCAATGCTGGAAATCTTACCAAAGATGAGATGCGCCAGCTAAAGGATACAAACGTGAGCTTGGGCCTAATGTTAGAAAATTCAAGTGAGCGTCTTTCAGAAGAAGGCATGCCACATCAATTTGCCCCAAGTAAAAATCCCAAAGCAAGAATCAAAGTTCTCCAAAATGCAGGAGAGCTAAAGATACCAATGACTACAGGATTGCTAGTTGGAATTGGAGAAAGCCCACATGAACTAATTGATTCAATTTATGCAATAAAAGAAATTCATGACAAGTACCAAAACATTCAAGAAATAATTTTACAAAACTTTCAACCAAAGCTAGACACCCCAATGAAATCAAGCCCCACACCACAAGAAAAATATTTCAAAACACTTGTTGCATTAACTAGAATAATTTTGCCTGACATGAATATCCAGATACCTCCAAATCTTTCTCCAGCATCATACTCGTCATTTTTATCAGCAGGGATAAACGATTGGGGTGGTATATCTCCTGTAACCCAAGATTACGTAAACCCAGAATTCCCATGGCCACGTATCAATGATATAGATACAAACTGTACCGATGCTGGTTTTCATCTAAGAGCAAGATTTCCTGTATATCCAGAGTTTTTCCACATGGTAAACCCTGATCTAGTTTCAAAAATGTCAGAGATTTCAGACTCTGAAAATCTAGTAAGTGTGGAGTATGCAAAATGAACATGTCCTTACTAGAGTCACTCTTGAAAAATTCTGATCCTCTGATATCAGACACTCTAAACCGTGCACTGGATGAAAAAGAGATCTCAGTTGAGGAGGCAACTAGATTGTTCTATGCAAGAGGGCTTGACTTTCACTTGGTAGGCATGGTTGCAGATGAGCTTAGAAAAAGACGAGTCGGCGACATTGTAACATATGTAGTTAACAGAAACATCAACTTTACAAATGTCTGCATAAAGCAATGTGGTTTTTGTGCATTCAGCAGAGACTTTCGTGAAGAGGAAGGATATTTTCTGCCAACAGATGAGATAGTAAGACGTGCAAAGGAAGCTCGAACACTTGGTGCAACAGAGGTCTGTGTCCAAGCAGGACTTCCTCCAGACATGGATGCAAACACATACGAGAATATTTGCAAAGCAATCAAGAGCCAAGTAGGTGATATTCACATTCATGGGTTTTCACCAGAAGAGGTACTTTACGGTGCAACAAGATCTAATGTATCAATAAAAGAATATTTGCAAAGACTCAAGGATGCAGGAGTCAATTCCCTGCCAGGAACTGCAGCAGAAATTTTAGATCAGGCAATGCGGGACAAGATATCTCCCGGAAGAATAAGTGTAAGCAAATGGATAGAGGTCATCAAGACTGCACATAAGATAGGAATACCATCCACTTCAACGATAATGTTTGGACATCTTGAATCACCAGAAGACAGGGCAAAGCACATGGCACTTATTCGCGATATTCAAAAAGAGACCGGAGGTTTTACAGAATTTGTTCCTCTAAATTTCATCCACACCGAAGCTCCAATGTACAAGGAAAACTTGCATCATAACATACGAAACGGTGCAGATGGTAGAGATGTCTTGTTGATGCATGCAGTATCAAGAATCATGCTCAACAATCACATCAACAACATACAAACATCATGGGTAAAGGAAGGAGTAAGCATGGCACAATTGGTTCTATCATGGGGCGCAAATGATTTTGGAGGCACTTTGATTAACGAAAGCATTTCTACTGCAGCAGGTGCAGGACATGGTCAGCTTCTCAAACCAAAGGACATTAGGCAGCTAATACGACAGGTAGGAAGAATTCCAGCCCAGAGAGCAACATCTTACAGAATAATCAAGACATTTGCCTCAGATGAGGGCACAGACTTACTAGACGAGGTTCAAAACACGTCCCAATTTGGCTCATATCATGAATTGATAAAGCTTGACGGATACAGATACAAGAACAATAGGCGACACTAGTTGTCATACTGTGACGACATACTTACAAAATCAAGAGCCCTGCACTTGGACGAGTGTGAAATAGCATCAATACAAAAAAATATCACAACAGTAAGAATAACAGATTCAGAGATTGCAGAGATAAAACAAAATCAAGAAGAGTCTGTTGCAATACGTGTCATAGATAAAAAAAGAATAATCTCTGGTAGATCATCAACCAATGAAAAAAATTTCTTGGAAAAAATATTGGAGACAAGACCATTTGCAAAACCAAAAGATTTTTGGAAGACACTGCCGTATCCATCCAAATTTACACCAGTAAACAAGACACATGACCCACGACTAGAAAACATCTCTGGCTCTAATGCAGTAGACATTGCAAATGAAATGATAAACTCTTCAATCCACAAAGATATAATCCGCATTTCAGGCTCGCTCAATATTGTTTCAGAAAAATTTCATGTAATGAACACCAATGGAATAGACTGTTCAGATGAATCTACTTTCATATCGGCAACAATAAACACTGACTCTGACACAGGCGGCCTTCCTGTAAGTGGCATAGGTGCATCCTGTGCAAGAACACTTGATGCTTTTTCTGCACACAGAGTAGGCACTGATGCCTTGGACATGTGTACAAGTTCCATTGGTCCAAAAAAAATAGAACCTGATTCATACGACATAATTTTTGAGCCTTTTGCATTTGGAGAATTGTTGGCGTTTGTCTTTTCTGCAAACTTTAATCTAAAGACATATTCTGAAAAGCGGAGTTGTTTTTCAGACAAGTTAGGAGAGGGTGTCTCAGCTGAGAATTTTACTCTCATAGATGACCCACATAGCCCAGATGGAATTGGCAGCAAGTCATTTGATGATGAGGGAACTGCAACAACCCCCCAGTATTTGATAAAATCAGGGATTCTCTCAGGCCTTTACTCGGACTCTTTTGAGGCATTCAAGAACAAAACTAGTTCCAGTGGAAATGCCGCAAGACTAGGCTCTCCCATGGGAAGACAAGCCCAGCCCTTGCCCACCCCACTTCCACACAACATCAAGGTGATTAATGGAGAATTTACAAAAGAAGAGATCATAAAAGATACAAAAAAAGGAATTCTAGTTGGAAGGCTATGGTATACTTATCCAGTAAATCCAGAGCAGGGGGATTTTTCCTGTACTGCAAGAAGTGGGATCAAGATAATTGAAAATGGAAGGACATGCCCCGGAGGGTCTGTTAGAATAGTTCACAACCTCAAGACATTATTGAAAAATATATCATCAATAGGAAATGATTCAAAAAATATTCTCCAGTGGGGTTCTATTCCATCCATAACACCCACTGTCAAGGTGGGAAAGATTAGAGTTTCTCCACTCTAGCGTTCAGGCAGAATAAACTGCATGCCAATTCCTACAGCATACAATACAAGCAACATCACTCCAGACTTTAACCCAAGCTTGTTTTTGAACATTGGAATCAGAGCAACGATTGTAATCACCGTAACAAGTATCATCTGGTTTTCTAACAGGGGTGTGTTTGAAATCTTTGCATGTAACCCTTGGTAACTCATAGCAGCAAAGATTGCAACCGAGAGAAGCAAAGTATTGTTTAAAATCTTGGAACCAAGCACGTTTGCAACCGCAATAGATGCTCCATGTGCACCCTTTCTTGCAAGTAATATCATAGATATTTTTTCAGGCATCTCACCTGCAATTGGACTGACTATTACCGCAAGTATCACAACAGAGACACCAAGATCTACTGAGACACCTTCAAGGGCATGTACAAAAGGTTCTGCTCCTACAAATATCCCAACTGTGCCTGCAATAAAGAGTATCATTGCTCGTGCGAAATGCTTTTTGGGCTTTGCATGGAGTTCGTTTTCATGCAAGTCTTTTTCAAGAGGAATCTGTTTCTTCTCCCTTTTCATCTCACGGAAGGCAAATGCAAGATACACTGAAAACAATCCAGTAAATATTATACCATCAAGAAGGTCATAGCCGTCAATAAACAGGACAGCCCCTGCAACTGCCGTTATTACAAGAAAAACTTTGTCAAGCCCAAACTCTTTTACATCAACAAATTTTTGCGGAGCCTTTGAGAGTCGAGTTGTTGCAATTATCAGCATTACCGCAAGTCCAAGTGTCATCATGAACAAGTTGCTTCCAAGTGCAGAACCAATGGCAGTGCCGTATGAGCCATCCTTTGCAGCTGCAACAACGATTCCTATCTCAGGCAATGTTGTTGCAATGCTAAGCAGTGTTCTTCCGACAAATCTTCCTCCCCATCTTTCTGCAAGGTGTTCTGCTCCATCAGACAACAACCAACTTGCAAAGACAAGCTCTGCAAGCCAACCAAGTAAAAGTAGTATGTTGGCTGCCAATTTACCATTCTCCCAAATCTTGTGCTGTTAATTGTGACAATGACAATCTAGTCTTTGACTATGATCATGGTAAGAGTTGATTTTATCCCATCTAATTTTCTTACCTGTGTTGTTATTGCCTCCCTCAAAGATTCCATAGAATCAGACTCTAGTATCATTAACACGTCATAGACACCATACACTGGATACACTTCTTTTACATGTTGAATTTTTTTTATCTCGTTTACAATGTGGAGTTCTTTTCCAAGTTCTGCGTTTATCAAAACAAATGCACTATGCATGCAGAAACTGGATGTGCCCAGAATAAAAACAAATTGAATTTGTTCAAAAAAGCTAGCATCAAGCTCAAAAAATTCACCCAGCTAGAATTAATAAGGTATAGTACGGTATAAGTACCGTAACATGAAATCAAGAATGACATACATATCAGTCGAGGTGGCAGATCACTTCTCAGACTTTATCATAAAGCGAGATGAGCAGGTGCTTGATGCAGTAAAGACAAGGGCAAGAGACTTTAGCACCATATCCATCCTAAAATTGCTCTATCAACTCAGATGCAGCCCAATGACATTTTCAGACCTGTATGTAAAATCAAACATACGGATGAAGCGGTCTTTTCTGAACTATTTGCACCTGTGCGTGTCATACAATTTTATCAGAAAAGATCCCAGGGGACCAAACATGGTCTACTCCATAACAGACAAGGGAAGAACCATGCTTGATTTGTTCATGCAAAAAAGTAACTGATTTCATAATTCTTTTATTCCAATCAGATAGAGCAAAACCATTGACAATCACCTACAAGGATGCCGGAGTCGACATTAAAAAGATAAAGCAGAGTCAGCAAAGCATCGGAGACATAATTGCATCAACTCACAAGGTGCAAAAGAAAGTAAAGACAATGTCTGGGTTTGGTCATTATGCAGGAATTGTAGAGATACCTGGCGGTACATTGCTTGCAACTCACACAGATGGAGTTGGAACAAAGGTGATTATTGCACAGATGATGAAAAAATATGACACTGTAGGAATAGACTGTGTTGCAATGAATGTAAATGATATCATTTGCATTGGTGCAGCTCCCGTATCTTTTGTAGATTATATTGCAGCAAACAGAAATGACCGAAAAATATTCAACCAGATAGTTCGCGGACTGGCAAAGGGTGCAAAAGAAGCTCAAGTCCCAATAGTTGGAGGTGAGACTGCAATACTTCCAGATTTAATAGCAGGAAAAAATTTTTCTTTTGATCTTGCAGGAATGGTAGTAGGAATTCTCAATAAAGGTGACATGGTTTTAGGAAATAAAATTAAAACGAGAGATGTAATTATTGGAATAAACAGCAGTGGTTTGCACTCTAATGGATATTCACTTGCACGCAAGGTCCTTCTTTCAAAGCATTCCATACATGACAAAATAAAGGGCATTGGAGTTTTAGGTAATGCACTTTTAGCTCCAACTGAAATCTATGTCAAACCAGTTCTGCATGCAATCAAGGAATGCAATATTCATGGACTTGCGCACATAACAGGCGGTGCTTTCACCAAACTTTTGAGGCTAAAAAAGACTGGATTTATCTTGGATGACCTTCCCAGTACGCCACAAATATTTCAGGAAATTGAGGACCAAGGTGTGGAAAGAGAAGAGATGTACAAGACATTTAACATGGGAATCGGATTTTGCCTGATTGCGCCAAAAGATGAGGCAGAACACATTGGTAAAATATTCAAAAAACATGGATTTGCAAGCAGGCAGATTGGCAAAATCGCAGATAAAAAAGGCGTATACATCAACAAGATGAGAATAGCCTAGTCAATCCTAGATTAGGATTTAATACCCAAATTAATTCTAACAAGGCGTGCAAAGAGCTGAAGTAACATTTGATGATGCATGCAAAGAGATTTGCAACAACCTTCTTTCAATTTCTAATCCTACCGACAAGGATGTAAAAAAAGAGGTCAAGCGAATTTGTATAAAATATGCATTAGAAAGAATTCCAAGAAATTATGAGATCCTTGCATTTGTCACAGGCCAAGAGTATATCAAACTACAAAAGGCGCTTGTAAGAAAACCTGTCAAGACAGCATCAGGTGTTGCAGTAATTGCACTCATGCCAAAGCCTTATGCATGTCCGCATGGAAGATGTAGTTATTGTCCTGGAGGAATAGAGTACAACTCTCCAAACAGTTACACAGGACGAGAGCCATCAACACAGAATGCAATTGCAAACAGCTATGACCCAAAAAAACAGATCCTTGACAAGCTTGAACACCTAATTGCATATGGTCATGACAGTACAAAACTAGAGCTCGTCATAGTGGGTGGAACATTTCTTTTCATGCCGCGCAGTTACCAGACTGATTTTATAAAATCATGCTATGACGCGCTAAATGGATTTGACTCTAAAGATTTAGAGTCTGCCAAGAAAAATAATGAAAAGGCAAATTTCAGAAATGTTGGATTTACGATAGAAACCAAGCCAGATTATTGCAAAAAAGAGCATGTGGACTGGATGCTAGAATATGGAGTAACACGAGTAGAGATAGGAGTACAGAGCCTACATGAAAAGGTGTATGAGATTGTAAACAGGGGACATACGTACAAGGAAGTCATAGAATCATTTGAGACATCAAAGGATGCAGGATACAAGATAGTGGCACACATGATGCCAGGTCTTCCAACTATGACCCCCGAAGAAGATATTGATGATTTCAAAAAGTTGTTTGCAGACCCACAGTTAAGACCAGACATGTTAAAGATCTACCCGACTTTGGTGCTAGAAGACACTCCACTTTATGCAACATACAAGGAAGGAAAATTTACTCCATACTCAGACGATGAGATGGTCAGAGTGCTTACAGAGATAAAAAAAATCATTCCAAGATGGGCAAGAATAATGAGGGTACAAAGAGAGATTTCATCAGACCAGATAATTGCAGGTCCAAAACTTGGAAATCTTCGACAAATAGTACAACAGAATCTAAAAAAACAAAACATCTCCTGCAAGTGCATTAGATGTAGAGAGGCAGGACTCTCAGAGGGTACAATAAACATGGATGACATAAAGATGCACAGAGAAAATTATGATTCATCAGGTGGAAATGAAGTCTTTTTGTCATATGATGATTCCCATGACAAGATATTTGGATTTTTAAGATTAAGAAAACCAAGCACCATGGCACACAGAAGTGAAGTTACATCAAATACATGCATAGTAAGGGAACTCCATGTGTATGGAAGATCATTGAAGATTGGAGAAAGAGAGAACGATACAATACAGCATTCAGGGTTGGGAAAAAACTTGATGAGTGAAGCAGAAAAGATTTCAATGGAAGAGTTTGATTCAAAGAGGTTGCTTGTGATAAGTGCAGTCGGTACAAGAGAATATTATAGAAAACTCGGGTACACCCAGCTTGGCCCATACATGTCAAAGGATTTGAGATAATGGAAGAAGAACAACAGATAATCGGTAGAGGTACATGGATTGATAAACTTGCAGACGAGTTGCTACAAAGAGAAAAATCACTTGGAAGAAAGACAGATCTAATCAGAGTAGAGAGTGGTCTTGGTGCATCAGGCATACCTCACATAGGAAGTCTAGGCGACGCAGTAAGGGCATATGGAGTAAAACTTGCCCTTGAAAACTTTGGATACAAGTCTGAATTGATTGCATATTCGGATGATCTTGATGGTCTACGCAAGATTCCAGAGGGCCTCCCAGAATCATTAAAGGAACACATTGGAAAACCAGTATCTTTTATTCCAGACCCATTTGGGTGCCACGACTCGTACGGGTTGCACATGAGTAGCATTCTGCTAGATGGTCTTGACAAGCTTGGAATCAAGTACAAGTTCCAGCGTGGTGTTGACACTTATAAAAATGGATTGCTAAAAGATCAGATTCATACAATTTTAACAAACAGCAAAAAAATCGGTGAAAAAATTGCAGAAATGGTGGGCCAAGAAAAATATCAGGAGGCTTTGCCATATTTTCCAGTCTGTACAAATTGTGGAAGACTGTATACTGCAAGTGCATATGAATACCTTGCAGATGAAAAAAAGATCAAGTACAGATGTATTGATACAACAATTGGCTCAAAACCAATGAAAGGGTGTGGCCATGAAGGTGTTGCGGATATCACAAAGGACCTAGGCAAGTTGCCATGGAAAGTAGAATTTGCAGCAAGATGGAGTGCATTTGATATCAGGTTTGAAGCATATGGTAAAGATATCATGGATTCAGTCAAGGTAAACGACTGGGTATCAGAAGAGATTTTGGGTTTTCCAGCACCCACCCATGTAAAATATGAAATGTTTCTTGACAAGGGAGGAAAAAAGATATCAAAATCACTTGGAAATGTACTGACGTCACAGGCTTGGCTCAGGTATGGCACCCCAAAGACAATCCTTCTTTTGCTCTACAAGAGAATCACTGGTGCACGCGAGGTAGGAATTGACGACATTCCATCATTGATGGACGAATACAATGAACTTGAGAATATCTATTTTGGAAAGACAAAACTTGACAATGAGACTAAGGTAGTAAGATCAAAGGGACTGTACGAATATGTCAATTTACTAAACCCCCAAAAGACCCAGAGTCCATATGTCAACTATAGATTACTAGTACAATTGTGTAGAATATTTCGTGAAAACAGAATACCTCTTGTCACAAAAAAACTGCTAGAGTACGGTACAATAAAAGAATCAAGTCCGGAGATAGAGGAATTAATCACACTTGCAGGAAATTATGCAGATGATTATGACAATACAATAAAGGTTGAGATCCAACTAGATGATGTTTCAAAACAAGTGCTTGGTCAACTGGTGAACATTTTGTCATCAGACCAAGAGCCCACAGATTTACAAAATACAATTTACCAGATTGCAAAAGACAAGGGAATGCAGCCAAAGGACCTGTTCAAGATGCTATACCAAATCATACTGGCATCAGACAGAGGCCCAAAGATTGGACCCTTGATAATAGACATAGGAAGAAAGAAGATAGCATCTTCTATCTCAGAGCACCTGTAAGACATGGCACACAGTGAACACAACAGACCAAAGGGCAGCGGAGTGATATTGATTGCAATTGGAATATTGATCTTCTTTTTTGTCCCACAATACTATACAAAAGACTTGGTAGGAGGTATGGCTCTTATCATACTAGGGTTTGTCTTGGGCGGAATAGGCTTTTACATTGCATTTCTAAAAAAACGAAGATAGTTCTAGTCAAAACCCAAAAGGAATACTTTTCTTACCTAATGCCAAAGTTATCTTCATGGGTCTTTTTGGACGCTCAAAGCGAGAACACATGGAGGATACAAAACAAGAGGAGCAAATCTCACCTTCAAGAGAAGAAGATACTCATGAGACAGTAGACCTGAAAAAAGAGATCCAAGATACCGCAATGATACTAGAATCATACTCTCATGAACTTGAAAAGGCAAAAGCAGATCTTGATGCGGTTGTATTAGAGGCAAAGATTGCACGTGAGGAAGTCGAGTCTGCAAGAGAGGAGATCAAATCAATCAAAACAGAACGAGGTTTGATTTCAAATCAAATAAAATCTGCAAAAGAAGAACTAGATCTTGTCAAGTCACAATATTCCAAGACAGAGGTAGAGCAGACAAGACTACAGATAAATGACGTAAAAGAAGAACTGTCAAGAATAAATTATGAAAAAGGATCCACAATAACAGAGATTGAGTCTCTAAAGTCCAGTATAAACATGGCAAGAGATGAACTAGAAAAGATATCATCTTCAAGAGAGAATGAAGAGCGAGAGATTGAATCGTTAAAGGCACAACAAGAAATAAAGAAAAGAGAAATTTCCTTGTCCAGAAAAGAGTTGGAGTTTATTGAAACAGAACTTGCAACAGTTGGAAGAAGTAATGAAGCCAAGAAAATTGTAGAGGCAGCAGGTGCAGTTGCTGCTTCAATAAATGCAAAGTATGAAGATGCCAAGAAGGAGCTTGAGATAATAAAAGTTGCATTAGCAAGAACAAAAGAAGAACATGAGAATACCAAAAAAGAACTCGAATCTCTAAAAAACATGGTTAATACAAAAAAGATTACAACGTGATCATATCATTAGACAATCTTTTTATCATATGAAAATCATACAAGCCTGTGAATGAAGCATTTGTATTATTAAATGTCGATTACAAACAACAACAAAACATAATCAACACTGCAAAAAAAATCCCAATAGTTAAAGCAGTAAAGACAATTTATGGAATATACGATGTTTTGGTAATTCTAGAGTCAAACAATATGCAAGACATCAAGATAGCGATCGATGTAGATTTACACAAAATTGACGGAATAAACAACATCACATCACTTATTGCCGTAAACTAGAATGGTCCAAGAGTATGAGGTAATCATAATTGGAGGGGGACCTGCAGGACTTTCTGCAGGAATATTTGTAGCAAGACAACGAGTATCATGTCTGTTGATTTCAAAAGACCTCGGTGGGCAACTAAACTTAATCCCAAAACTTGAGAATTATCCAGGAACAATAATGTCAAGTGGACCAATTCTTGCAAAGACACTTGAAAACCAGTTCCTAATGTTTGGCGGAGAAATGGCCTACGATACAGTAGAAAAAGTCGAAGAGACAGAATCCGGATTGAGTGTCAAGACAATACGTTCAGAGTACAAGACCAAAGCCCTAGTTGTTGCACCAGGCAAAGTTCCAAACAATCTAGGAGTAGAAAACGAATCCAATTTTGTAAACAAGGGAGTTCACTATTGTACAAAGTGTGATGCACCATTTTACCAGGGAAGAACAACTGCAGTGATTGGTGTTGGTGCATATCTTTTAGAATCTGGCATCTTGCTTTCAAGGATGGCATCTAAAATTTATTTAATCTACAAGGGGGGGGCATTAGGAGGAGACAAGGAAATGATCGCAGCAATTGAAAAAAAAGAAAACATTGAGCTTGTTCCCCAGTCTTCCATCAAGGCTCTCTCCGGTACAAACAATCTCCAGTCCATTACACTAGTAGACAATTCAGGACAAGAAAAAGTTGTAAACGTGGATGGACTCTTCATAGAGATGGGCTCTAAGATTAATCTTGATTTCATAAAACAGTTGGTAAAAATAAATAGCAAAAGTGAGATTGAAATCACTGCAGACGGCAAGACTTCACATCCTGCAATATTTGCAGCAGGTGATGCATCAAGTATACCATACAAGCAGATCATAGCAGCTTGTTCTGGTGGTGCAACTGCAGGACTGTCTGCTTTCAACTATGTAGAAAAACTCAAGGGCAAGACAGGGATACGAGCAGACTGGAAGAAGACCATCGGAGATACAGTATTTCACTACTAGTATTGTGCTAGTTTACAATAGGAGATTTGGTCAGTCGTTGTTTTAAGACAATTGCAAGTACTATTGAGGCACATGATACCAGTGTGGCAGTAAGAAATATCAGGTTATACGAATCAGCATTAGGAAAAGATCCTGCAACTCCGGCAAGTGTTGTCTTATGAGTCTGCATATACATACCAGCTATTGCAGGACCAAGAGAGGCACCAACTATTCGTATCAATGTGCTCATCCCAAGTGATACACCAATATCCTGTTTGGGGGTAGACAGCATGATTACATTCATTGCGCCCACACTTGTCAACGACAGTCCAGTTGACAGTATTGCAAGATTGACAGAGACTAGAAGTTCTGTAGAATGGTTCAGGAAGAGATCTGCAAACCCGATTGTACTGATTATGGTTCCAGCGATTATTGGTTTTGTAGAACCAAGTTTTGAGATGATAAAACCTGATGTTGGCCCAAAGATTAGCAAGACTAGGGCAAATGGAAGTTGGACATTACTAGTCATCAGAGGATCTTCGCCAAATCCTAATGGTGATGGACTTCGAACAAGTACAGGTATCGTTTGAAATACCATAAACATGGATAACCCAACAATCATTATCAAGATATTAGATGGCAGAATTATTTTATTTGCAAGAACTTTCATACTGACAAGCGGAGAGTTTGATCTTTTTTCTATAATTGCAAAGAGTATAAGATACACAATTCCAATTACCACAAGACCCATTACAGAAAATGAATTAATGCCATCTCCAGTTTCCATCATTGTCAGTGCCATCAAAAATGCACCTATGGAAACTGTTAACGTGATTGCACCCTGAATGTCTATCTTGTTTTTTGGATCTCCCCTGATCTGTTCTTTTAGATGAGGTTCGTTAACGTGTACAAAGCGTGCAATTATGACCAGCAATATGATCACAACAGGAATTATTGAGAAAAATGTCGCATTCCAGCCATAATTTTGTATCAAGTGTCCACCTGCAACAAGACCAATGACAGCACCTGTTGCAAACATGGATGATATTATTCCCTGCCCTATTGCAAGCTTGCTCCTAGGAAACGTCTCACGGATTATGCCAAAGGCAATAGGAAACATGGACATGCCAATGCCCTGGATTATACGAATTGCAAGCATTTGGTAAATGTCTGTTACAAACCCACCAAGTGAAACGCCAACTGCATATATTCCCATTATCATAAGAAGCATTTTTTTTCGTCCATAGATGTCTGAGAGCTTACCAGAAATCGGAGTCATGATTGCACCGGCAATCAAATATGCAGTTAGAATCCACGACGACATGCCATATGATATGTGAAAGTCTTTTATCAGATCAGGGATTGCAGGAACCAGCATGGTCTCAGCATACATGACCATGGTAGCAATCAAGCTAAGAATTGCAAGTGTCTTCCATGCAGCAGGAGAGATTTTTTCCGATAGTCCTTTTTCACTAGAATTTGAAACTTTCATCTCAGACCACCCTGTTTATTTTTTTTACAGAGACAACAGCCTTGTCAAGCTCAGAAAATGATGTCAAGTTCTGAGATATTTTGCGAAGCGTTTCAAGAGTTGTCTGGAGATCATTTTCAGAAATATTTTTGGTAGAAGACTTTCTTATCTTAAGAGCACATTCTACCATAGATTCCCACAAAGAATCAGCTTTTTGTGTAAGATAAATTCGGTTTACTCGCCTATCGCTAGAATCAGGTTTTCTTTTTAGTAATCCTTCTTTTTCCATCTTGTCAAGTATTGGAACAAGTGTTGCACCTTCAGTTCCTACCTTGTCAGCAATTTCTTTTTGTGTAAGACCAGGCTGAATCACAAGTGCCCCGACTACACGCCATTGACTCAGAGAAACACCTGCATTTTTTCGAAGCTCAATGTCAAATGATTTCTGAAATGCCTTGGCAGTCATGTTTACTACAAAACCCATGCTATTCTCAAAGTCATATCTAATCATGCCTAGATTACTAATCATTAGTGTACTAATGATATAAGCCTTGATGATGATAATATCGATTTGCTTATATCTGAAACAGACTTTGACTCAAGTCATGGTTAAAGAACCTAATGTAGTAGGAGTAAAAGTCCTAGAACAAAATGGTGTTAATGTAAAGGAGCTCATAAAGGCCCTAGTTTACAATGCATCAGTAGAGTTTACGGCATACTATTACTTCACAAATCTAAGAGCGCACTGTGTCGGAATGGAAGGAGAGGCATTAAAGGGAGTAATCGAGGATGCAAGATTAGAAGACCTAAGTCATTTTGAATCTTGTTTGTCAAGAATCTATGAGCTTGGCGGAAAGTTACCACTCAATGCTCAAGATTTTATCAAGATGTCAGGCTGTGAATTTTTGCAGCTTCCAACAAATCCAATAGATACAAAGGCAATTTTAGAAAAATGTCTCAAGGCAGAGCAAGGTGCCATAGTCAACTGGAACAAGGTATG
>JANWJG010000012.1 GCA_025449485.1 Nitrosotalea sp.
CGTAAAGAATGGATTTTTGATCTGTAACATGAAAATACCATCAATAGACATGATGCGGTATAACTGGAGCATCTCTTGTCAGTATGCCCAAAAAATTGAAAACGGAGAACTAGGTGAGCTATTACGAGATGTCATTGTGATGGGCAACTCGCCAGAGTTTTTTGATTCAATTGACGCAAGAGGAAAAGATTTCACAGTCAGACCTATTGGAAACTGTGGCAAGGGCGATCCCATGCAAATCCTGAGGATGGGAAATGGTGGTCCACATATACGTGGCAAATCAATTGTAAAAAGCGTGACAACATAAAATGTCTGAAAGACTAGATGATGTAAAAAACAGAGTAATCTCTTGCACTAACTGTAACCTCTCCAAATCAAGAACAAATGCAGTGCCGGGAAATGGAAATTATCATTCAGATGTAATCTTTGTTGGAGAAGCTCCTGGGAGAAACGAGGACCTTCAGGGAAAGCCCTTTGTGGGTACTGCCGGTCAAATTCTTTCTGAGGCACTAGAGTATGCTGGATTCACACGTGACCAGGTGTATATTACAAATGTTGTAAAATGTAGACCTCCAAACAATAGGCAGCCTATAACAGAAGAGCGTACTGCATGCAGGCCATATCTTTCAGAGGAACTGGAAATAATAAAACCAAAAATAATTTGTATCTTGGGAAATACTGCGTACAGTTCATTACTTGATGGTAGTGAGATAACAAAAAACCGTGGAAAGATTGTAAAAAGCGACGGTCGTCTTTATTTTGTCACCGTTCATCCTGCAGCGATAATATACAATCCAAGTCTCAGGCAAGTCCTAAAAGATGATTTTGTGTTTCTTGCCAAATCTTTGGATAAATTAAGAAAGGGTTTGGACGTAGAAATTTCGCAATGAGGATACTTGCCCGCTCATTTTATGATAGGGATACAGTAGATGTTGCTCGTGATTTGCTTGGAAAAACACTTGTTCGAAAAATCAATGGAAATACAATCTCAGGTGTCATAGCGGAAACTGAAGCATATCGATACAAAGACGATCCTGCAAGCCACACATATGGAGGCATGACAGAGAGAAACAAGGCCATGTTTGGCCAGGTTGGACGAGCCTATGTCTATTTTACATATGGAATGCATTATTGTGTAAATGCCGTTGCACGAAGCCCAGATTATGAAGCAGGCGCAGTCTTGATAAGATCTCTTGTACCAAAAACAGGAATTGATTTTATGTCAAGGCAGCGGAAAACCTCTGACCTCTCTAACCTTACAAATGGTCCTGCCAAGCTGACCCAAGCGTTAAAGATAACAAAAAAGGAATATGGCGAAGATCTTACAAAAAGATCTAACCTGTTCATCACTGATGGTTTGGAAATAAAGCAGTCGGAGATTTCTGTGGGCCCAAGGATTGGAATAAAAAAAGCAAATGACAAGATGTGGAATTTTAAGATAACACAAAATATTTTTACATAAAACTAGGACGATGGCGTTGGTCTTGCGCCAAGTGTGGCGGTAACATCAATTGATTTTCCTTGTCTGTATACGGTAAGTATTACCTTGTCTCCTACACTTTTCTGTCCGTCAAGGTATGCTATTACGTCATAGATTGTCTTGATGGGATGTCCATCAATCGCTGTTATGATATCTCCTCCGTGTGGAATGTTATTTTGATCCGTTGTGGCTGGGGTTATGCCTGCCTTGTCTGCAGGTCCGCCCTTGACTGTATTTTCAATTATCACTCCCTTGAAATTTCTCGCAAGACCGTTTGCAAGTGAAATGTCTGGAGTTAGACTTCCACCTGATATGCCAAGGTATGGATGAGAATATGTCCCATTTTTGATCAAGACTGGAACTATTCTACTTATGGCATTTGCCGGTACAGCAAACCCAACTCCTGCAAAGTCACCTGTGTTGGTGCTGATTGCAGTATTCATTCCAACTACCTGACCTTTTAGATCTAATAGTGGTCCTCCAGAATTTCCTGGGTTGATTGCAGCATCTACTTGAATTACATCAGGAATTGAAAACCCTGCCGAATTATCGTTTGGAAGTAATCTTCCAATCTGACTTATTATTCCGGTTGTCATTGTATCGCTTAGTCCAAATGGATTACCTATTGCAATTACTTGCTGACCTACATCAAGATCTGACGAGTTTCCAAGTGTTAGTGGAGTAAGTGACTCATCTGAATAATCGTCGATTATTTGTATTACCGCAATGTCGTTTCCGGGATCAGTTCCTACCACTTTGGCAGTGTATGTATTTCCATCAATAAAGGAAACATTTACTGTCTTTGATCCCTCTACCACGTGATTGTTGGTAATTATTCTTCCTTCAGTATCATAGACAAAGCCTGACCCAAGTCTTGTGGATTGGCTTTCAAGTGGCTGGCCATTGATTATGAAATTATTGTCTACTGTTGATACCTTGCTTGTTATCTGTACTACAGAATTTTCGGTATTCTTGAAAATATGTGTAAGAATAGAATCTGTTGTTACCGTGCCTGATCCTGGAGGGCCCTGAGGTCCAGGCGGACCTTGTGGTCCTGGCGGTCCTTGTACAGTTGCCTGCGATATGTCCTCTAATATTCGTCCGTTGCTAAATTGTAATGCTACGGTAGCAGCAAGAACGATAGTTATTCCGACAAGTATGATCTCAAGTTTTCTCATGCTAAAATCTCTGTCCAAATATTGTCCATCAAAATATTATATTTTGCTATACATTGTTCCATGATAGTCGAATTAACCCATCTTGTTTTTTGGTATTATATTTTGCTAAACTTTGGTAATCATTACATAAATATACACACAAGACACTGATTTCATCGTGGTAAAGAAGCAAAAGAACAAGGCTAAATCTAGTCCTATATCTAAAGGCATGATAATTACAATTGCGGTTATTGCACTTGCTGTAGTAGGAGGAGTAGATTATATTTGGAACTCGGCAATTCCGGTAAACGTAAACCATCCAGTATTTGCAACAGCTTCCAATGTCTACATATTGGCAACTCATAATGACCAAGGGTACTATTATGATGAACAATCGACTAAAACTGGAAAAAAGTCAATTTCTAGTACAAACGTTGACCCTGTTATTCACGTTCCACAAGGAACACTTGTTGCATTACATGTGATAAATGAAGACAAGGATACAAGTGCAGACCAAGATCTAAACATTGATGCCTTTAACGTACATACAAAACATCTGAAATACTTTGAAGCTCAGACAATAAACTTCTTGGCTGACAAGACTGGAAACTATCCTTACTATTCTACATTACATCCTGAAATGAAGGGTACACTAACTGTGGATCCATAAAATTGACAGTCAAAATGTTCTTTAGCAAATCTTTTCATTTGAATCCGGAAAAGGCTAACTACAGATGAGTGAAAACAAGACACCGCCCTCTCGTTTTGACGTACTTGACTTAATGGATAGTTTCATACAAAAAATTCTTGAATTAAGGAGAGTTCTACTAGGAGTCTCAATATCGGGTTTTATCTTGGCGCCTTTTGCAATAGGGTTGTCAATCTTCTTGCTAACACACAGTCACTTTTTCATCGTTCTTGAGCGTGAATATGACTTTGGTATAGCATTGAGCATACTGCTAGGTCTGGTTATTGCAATATCTGCCGGTTGGATGGTAACTGGAATCAGACAGTACAAGACACTAAAGTCTTGGAATAAAAAATACCAAGAATACGTTCAACAAAAAGATGAGATTGACAAAAAGATTGCATCACAGTATGGTCTAGACCAAGACTAGGTTTCTTCTTTATCTGGATTTTTTTTCTTTCTTGGGAACAATGTTTCATAAGGATCTAAAATTGTCTTACAAAACTCAATTCCTTTTGGGGTCGGCTTGTAGATTGTAATGATGCGTTTTCCCATGCTTCTCTCCTCGCTTTGAATCAAGCCATTTGCTTCAAGTTCTGCCAGTATTGACTTGTGTTTTTTTAAATTCAGCCCACAAAAGCTCACAAGGGCTGTTTGGTTAAGCTCTCCATATTGGACAAGTGTAAGAATAATGTCCTTGATTATGTAAATTCTGTCACGGTATGGGCTTGAACCTGACAATCACATCACAATCCGCTTGTAGTGCAATTCCTGTCTATTGTAGAGTCACTTGTCATTGCTAATAGCTTCTTGCAAAAATTGCGTGAATCTTGGTCTGATTCTTACACACAATGCATTTAGAGTCTTGTGTCTTTGCATCAAACGGAATTACTCTGATATCTGCACCTGTTGATTCTTTGATAATCTCTTCACATTTTGTTTCTCCACACCATGGAGAATAAAGAAATGCGCCTTTTTCCATCTCTATCTTGAACTCTTCAAAATCAGTCACCTCCAAGGTCTTTTCTTTTAAAAGATTCTTGGCGTTCTCAAAGAGATTCTGCTGAATCTCTTCTAGCATTGCAAGAATTCCGCTTTCTGTATTTTCAAATGCAAGATCAGTTTTTTTGAGATTGTCTCTTCTGACAAGAACCATCTTTCCTTTTGCAATATCTTTTGGACCTATCTCCACTCTCAGTGGGACGCCTTTCATCTCCCAATCATGAAACTTGTATCCTGGAGTAACCTCGTCTCTTACATCCATGTGTATGCGAAGATTGTGTTTTGCCAATGTCTGTTTTATCTCTGAGGCCTTGTTGAGTACAAGTTCCATGTCTTCTGGAGAATAGTAAATCGGAACTATGACTACTTGAATTGGTGCAACTCGCGGAGGCAAAACAAGTCCCTTGTCGTCACCGTGGATCATGATTAGTGCGCCTATTAGACGCCATGACACTCCCCATGATGTCTGCCATGCAAATGTCTCTACATTTTGCTTGTCAAGGAATTTTACATCAAATGGTTTTGAAAAGTTTTGACCCAAAAAGTGTGATGTTCCCATCTGGAGGGCTTTACCGTCTGGCATGATTGATTCCATTGTTGTAGTATATACTGCTCCAACAAACTTTTCCTTCTCACTTTTTTTGCCAGTGACTACAGGAATTGCAAGTTCCTCTTCTACTGTTTTTTTATACATTTCAAGTATTGTCATAACTTCAAGTTCTGCCTCTTCTTTTGTTGTGTGTACCGTATGGCCTTCTTGCCAGAGAAACTCGGAGGTTCTCAAAAATGGCTTGGTTGCCTTTATCTCTGCTCTTAGTGCAGTGTTCCAAAAATTAATCTTTAGTGGAAGGTCTCTCCAACTCTTTATCCATTTTGAATACATTGAATATGCAAGTGCCTCAGAGGTGGGCCTCAATGCAAGCCTATCACCAATCTCTGTTTCACCAGAGTGTGTGACCCAAAAGACTTCGGGAGTAAAACCTGCAAAGTGATCTGACTCTTTGCTTAGTAATGACTCTGGTATCAAAACCGGAAGAAAACCATTCTCATGTCCAGTTGCTTTTAATTTCTGGTCAAGTGAAGATTTTAGAGATTCCCAAATTGAATATCCGTATGGTCTTAGTACAATCAGGCCTTTTACCGGTGCATAGTCTGCAAGTTGTGCCTTTAGTACTGTCTGCGTATACCATTCACTAAAATTTTCATTTTTCTTAACTGTAATTCCTATCTCTTTGCTCAATTCCAGTCTTTCTTATACTTGCACTAATGAGCTTTCTGGTTTTTTAGAGTGGATCGCCTTTGCAGAGTACTTTACCTGATACTCTGCTCTGGAAGTTAGAGCATACAAAACACTGGATAAATGGAAGTTCGTTTTTCAAAACAGGACAGTCAACTGCTTCTTCTTTCATACGCTTGAGCATCTTTGGGCTCACACCTTTGAGTTTGAGCTTTCCCTTGTCGTCCATCATGCCTGACGATTTGAGTTCTTCCTTGGTTCCATCTGACAGCTTGATAGCCTTTGGAACAACTTTTACTGGGACTTCATATTTGTGTGGAAGTTCAGTCATATTCTACAACTTGGAAAGCTTGAATATATTACTAGTGGTAGAAAGATCTGAGAATCACTTAAGATTAATATAATCTGATTTATGGTTGAAAGAAGAAACCGATGCTTGCAATCTTTGATGTTGAAGGTGTATTACTTGATGCAGAATTTCTTCCAATACTTGCCGAAAAAATTAACAAGCAAGATGAAATCTGGGCCATAACAAGACAAGGAATTGAAGGCAAAATAAATTGGGAAGAGGGACTAAAGAGAAGAATCGAACTTTTACGTGGAATAGATTATAAAACTTGCAAGGAAGTCTCTGATTCGCTAAAAGTAATGACTGGTGCAAAGGAAGCATGTAATGCATTAAGGGCTGCGGGGTGGAAGATAATGGCAGTATCTGGAGGATTTACAATAATGACTGACAGACTAAAAGAAGAACTGGGTCTTGATCATGTCTACTCTAATGAATTGTTGTTCAAGGATGGAAAACTTGATGGCGTGATAATCGAGGTTGACTCTGACAAGTCAAAATCAGCTCTAGTCAAGATAAAAGAATGGAATGAGAAAAAAGAAACCATTGTTGTGGTCGTAGATGGAGCAAACGATATCAAACTATTTGACATCTGTGGACTTGGAGTAGCATTTCGAGCCCAAGACATGGTAAAAGAACTTGCAACTGTCACACTGGAAGAAAAAGATCTTTCCAAGCTTATTGGACTGATTAACAAACACTATGGTCTGAAAATACCACTGCCGACAATAGCCTAAAACAAGATATCATTTAAAGCCGTAAAAAATTAGACCTGATGTATGTCAGTGCAAATAATTCCTGTCAAGTTATCAAAAGATGTATGTCCTGGAGATGACTTGGCTGAGATTTTGCTAAAGACAAAGGCAGGACGTGGATTAAAAGACCGCGACATTTTGGTATTTACGCAAAAAATTATCTCAAAACAAGAGGGTCAAAAGATTGACCTGTCCCAAGTCAGGCCAACTCTGCTTGCAACAGGTATTGCCAGTGCATACAACAAAGATCCAAAAATTATCCAGCTTGTTCTTGATCAAACAAAGAGACTGGTTCGCATGAAAAATGGTATAATCATATCTGAAACACATCAAGGCCTTGTCTGTGCAAATGCAGGAATTGATGAAAGTAATGTGGAAAAAGGATCTGCCACACTGCTTCCAAAAAATGCCGACAATTCTGCTGATAAACTTAGAAGAAAAATAAAAACAAAGACTGGAAAAAATGTTGCAGTGATTATATCTGATACATTTGGAAGACCATTTAGAGAAGGACAGACTGATGTTGCAATAGGAATATCAGGAATATCTTCGATAATTAACTATGAAGGAAAACGAGATGCATTTGACAGAGTTCTTCGGGTTACAGCAATTGCAGTTGCCGATGAGATCTGTTCTGCAAGCGAGTTGGTTCGAGGAAAGATGCTCAATACTCCAATTGCGATCATACGCAACTATCAGTTTGACAAAAAAAATGGAAGACTCGAAGATCTATTACGTGATAAATCACTTGATCTGTTCCGCTAAGCAAAAATTGCAGAAACAAAGATTATATGCATTGATGGATGGATTCGATAAACATTGGCTGGCTTGAAAATAGAATTACACTGTCATAACGAATTTTCAAACTTTCAACTTGGACCAAAAGAGACTCCATATGACTGTGGAGTGACAATCATGGAACAGCTTGAAAAAGCATACGAGGCAAATCTTGATGCATTTTTCATTACTAACCATAATACAATAAACGGATATGGCTCACTTTTGGAGTATCGTAGTAACCACGAGAAATACAAAAAGATCAAGGTATACCCAGGAGAAGAGATAACAACTGATCAGGGGATTCACGTTCTTGCATTTGGCCTCAATCAAACCATAAAAGCTGGAGGCACATTGGAAGAAATCCTTGATGGTATAAAATCACAAGGTGCAATCTCTTGTGCCCCTCACCCCTTTGGTCTTAGCAACGGACTGAGGGAAAGAGCGGTTCTATGTGATATGATTGAAGTCTTTAACAGCAACAATGTGGACAGGTATTCTAATCTTAGAGCATATCATTTTGCCAAAGCAAATCAACTCATCGAAGTTGCTGGAAGCGATTCACATGTGGCATCTACACTTGGCAGATGCATAAACTTGGTAGATTCTGAAAATAATCTTGATGATGTACTCTATGCACTACGACACGGAAAAGTCACGATTGGCGAAATTGGATACATCACTAGCAGAGAAATGATAGAACACGCTCTGTATAAAATTAAAAATTCTAAAGATGATATCCTGATATACTTTAAAGAAAATCATCCTCACCTTACAGGTGTATGCAAATTTTTGATCAATGCCTTTGAATCAAATCCTGACAGCATAGTCTGGACAACTGCATACAAAGTTGCAGTCCACTTGATAACAAAACTTTCCAACAAGATTAATTTTAAAGACCAGGATCACACAGTTTTGTATGAGAGAAACCTGCGTGCAATTCTGCCGATGATTCTTAGGCGATAGTATCTCTTGCGCCTATGAATAGATTTTAATATTGCGTGAGCACTTTTTTGCTTACAGGTGACCGATATTTCGGAATTAAATCCAACCAAGACAATTGATGTACGAGGCATGTTCTGTCCTGAGCCTGTCTTTAGAACAAAGATAGAGATGGAAAGAATGGCCGTAGGAAACATTCTAAAAATAACTGCAGATGATCCTGCATCTGAAGAAGACATTACAAGATGGGTGAATAGAATGGGTCATCAGTTAATTGGCATTAAAAAAACAGACAAAGACTTAGAGTTTACAATCAAGAAGGTGAAATAACCCACCTTGGCTGAAACACTAGAAGATCTCGGTATGCCAATAAAAATAGGTGGCACCCCAATTGTAAAACTAGAATCACTTTCAAAAAACCAGACAGAGTTTTTCGCTAAATTAGAATTTTACAACCCATTTGGCTCTGTAAAAGACAGGGCTGCTTACTGGATGGTAAAGACGGCAGAAGAGCAAGGCCTGATTAAAAGAGGACACACTATAATCATAGAGCCAACATCTGGAAACACAGGCATTGCACTTGCAGGAATTGCAAAACTCTTGGGATACAAAGTCGAGATTGTCATTCCTGAAAAGGCAAGTGATGAAACAAAGAAAATAATTGAATCACTTGGCGCTACGTTATACCAAACATCAGATGACCTGTGTCCAAAGGTTGGTGCAGGAACTGACCAAAGCATCGCACTTGCACGATCCATTGCATCTGCAAGACCTGACAAGTATTATTCTCCTAACCAATATGCAAATGATGCAAACTTTATGGGTCACTACAAAGGAACAGGTCCTGAGATCTGGGAGCAGACCCAAGGAAAGATTACTCACTTTTTCACCGGTGTGGGAACAGGTGGAACAATTACGGGCATAGGTGCATATCTAAAAGAAAAGAATCCAAACATCAAGGTTATTGCAGTACAGCCTCAACAGAATCACTTGATTCAGGGTCTGAGAAATTTCGAAGAATCTGCCAAGCCTGATCTGTTCATCAAGCGCGAAAAGGTAGTTGATGACTGGATAACAATTACAAATGAAGAGGCATTTTCCTCTGTAAAAGAGATTTTGCAAAAAGAAAAGATGCTTGTCAGTCCATCATCTGCCACCGTATACACTGCCATGAAAAAATACGATATCTCAAATGGTTATGCAGTTGGAATATTTGCAGATGATGGAAGAAAATTCAAGAGTCTTTACACGCAGCAAAAGATATTCTCAGAAAGTGAATACGATTCTGCACTAAAAGATTCCAAGTATATTTCTAAAATTAGAGAATAATTACTTTTTACGCTCTGATAGATACTTGTCTACATCGATTGCAGCCATGCATCCAAATGCTGCAGCTGTGATTGCCTGCCTGTATCTGTGGTCGTGAACATCTCCTGCAGCAAATATTCCTTCCACATTTGTCTGTGTGTGGTTCTTTAACGCAACGTATCCTTGTTCGTCAAGCTCAATCTGACCCTTGAATAATTTTGTATTTGGTTCATGTCCTATTGCGACAAATAGTCCGCCTACCTCTAGTGTATTGACATTGTTTGTTGTGACATCTTTTACCATTATCTGGCTCACCTTCTGGTTGCCTTTTACTTCCTCAATTATTGTATTCCAGTGAAACTGGATTTTTTTATTCTCAAAAGCCCTGTCTTGCATTACTTTGCTTGCGCGAAGTGTATCCTTTCTGTGTACTACATGAACCTTGTTTGCAAACTTTGTAAGAAATATTGCCTCTTCCATTGCAGAGTCTCCCCCGCCTGCAACTACAATATCCTGGTTCTTGAAAAATGGTCCATCACATGTAGCACAATATGAAACTCCGCGTGCGCTAAACTCTTGTTCTCCTTTTGCGCCAATCTTTCTTGGTGTTGCGCCTGTTGCAATGATAACAGAATCAGCTTCGTATTCTTCAGAGTATGTCAGTATCTTAAACGGCTTGTGTCTGAAATCCACATTTACTACTTCATCATCAATGATTGCAGTTCCCATTCTTTCTGCTTGCTGTCTCATTGTTGTCATCAATTCTGGACCCATGATGCCATTTGCAAAACCTGGGAAATTTTCAACTTCTGTTGTAAGCATCAACTGTCCTCCTGGTAAGATGCCTGAGATTATCAGAGTTTCACGTTTTGCGCGTGATGTGTATATTGCCGCAGTATATCCAGCTGGACCTGCACCGATAATTATTACATCAAATTTTCTTCTAGTCTCTGGTTTTTTGTTCTCTGATCTGATTTCTGCTTGCACAAATGCAACTCGGTCAAGTTCATATTTAAATTATTCATGCTTGTAGGTTTCAAGAATTTTCTGGTGATACTCACACAGCTTTCCCAGTTCGATCTGTGCATGTATGAGATCTTCTTGCCAATGTGCATTGTACAAAACACATTCCTTTGTATCACAAAATGGCTCCGATGTGATATGGTAAAAAATCGCCTGGAGTGCATACCCTCTTACTACTTTGGCAAGATTTTTGTCGTGGTATTCTAGAAACTTGCCTCTGAACTTGTCTTTTAGTGTATCAAGGTTTAGGCCCTGAGACATGCTATGTTGCATTATCAGGTAATATGCACGCGGCTTGGCTGGGGCCTCTATTATTCCAGTAGTTGAGATGATGGAAGGATTTGAACAGATTACTGCCCTTCCATGGTACCTATTGTCTTCATGGTCATATGTGCATGAAAGTCTTGTAGTAAAGGCAAGATGAAATGTATCCCTTGACAGTTCATCGCTTGGAATTTTGTCTAACATTATTTTTTGCAACTCAAAACCATCATACAATACAATGTTGTCTGGAGCGGGATTGTTTTCAAATGATTCTTCTTCAAAATTAATCTCCTCCTCTGTTGGGGTGTGTGCCTCAAATGGCGCCTGTGGGTTGAAAACCCTTGACGATGCAAGTTTTGCCGCAGTCTCTCTGTCTTGTTTGAAATGTGAAAAGAAACTTTTTCTCACATGAACTTGCACTCCAAATGTTTCTGTTATGAATTTGGCCAGTTCATTTATCTTGATTTCTGGAACTGATGGCTCGTCATAGAGAAAAATCTGCGATATTTTCATCAACTAGTTTTGAAAGTGAATTGATTTATCTTCTTAGTTCTCTAAGCTTGGCTGCTGTTACTTCGGCTGCCTTTTTGCCAGATAATAACATGGAACCATAAGTTGGACCCATTCTTGCAAGACCATATGTCTCAGTTACAGACATTCCAGAAATGACCAGTCCTGGATATACTTCACCTGTCTTGTAGACAACTCTGTTCTCACCATCGTCTATCCACATTGGGTCCATTCCTTTCCATTCTACAAGTTTTCTGTCTACCAGTCTTTTTACTGCGACAGAGTCATGGCCTGATGCATCAATCACCATCTTGGATTCTAGTGCAATTGGATCTACACATGTTATGTTTCTTGGAAGTGCAGATACTGGCATCCAGTTTACTACAATTCCTGAGACACGACCGTTCTTCAAAACTAGGTCGTCAAACTTGGTTAGCTGTAAGAATTTTACTCCGGCATCACATGCTGCTGCAATCAATTTTGATACTGCATGTGGTCCAGGTGTTAGAAAGAGACCTTCTGCAACCTTCTTGTATGGAATTCCCAACTCATCCCATATTTTTTGAGCTGGAGCCCTAACTGTTACAGGGTTCATCATGTATCCTCCAAGCCAGTAACCTCCGCCTAGGTAGTTGTTCTGTTCTATTACGAGAACCTTGAATCCCATTAATGATAATTCCCTACTTGCAGTAAGTCCTGCTGGACCTGCACCAATAATTATGACGTCAGAATCTGATCTGTCAATTAGTACTGAATGAAACTCGTTTGCAATCGCTCTTGTAATCTCAACTTCTCTTAAATCTGCAAAGATCTTTGGGGCTTCGTCGCTTAGAGTTGCTTTTTGCATGAAAAATAATCCGTTTTTTTGCACATTAATAGTTTGCTCAGTTTACAAACGCGTCTTCAAACGCCTTGATGCATTCTCGTATGTGCATCTTCTTTGATGGGCTCTTGAATGCATATGCTGAGATTATGTCTGATTTGCCAAAGTCTTTTTTGTCAATTGATCTTTTTGCAGCACGAATGACATCGACTATTACATTACAGCCGTTTGTGCTGTCATTTGTACGAAGTGACAAGTCAAGCTCAATGGGAGAGTCAAGAAATCCTTTTGCCTCCATCCAATAGTAACTAACTCTGGAATCGCCAAGCTGTTCTGCATATTCTGTAGTACCTGCTGTTGACATGAAAGGAATTGGTGATTCTACTGCAATGGATTCTGTCTTTATCTGTCTCTTTCTTTCCCTTGTCTCTTCTGCCATTGTACTCTGTGTATCCTGATTACCGCCGACATCAAGCTGGTATGCTTTTTTCAAGAATATTCCTCTGCTTGCCATGAAATCAATCATGCCTCTGTGAAATGCAGTGCCTCCAAACTGGCTCATCAAATCATCTCCAAGTATGAGTAATCCCTTTGATTCAAACGACTTTTGTATCTGCTCGGTAACAGTCTTGGTAGCTGTTGCATTAAGAAAAGAACATCCTGCATCAAGTGCAGCTTTTGCATACTTTTCACTGCTTTTTTCCATTCCTGATGAGATGAGGTTTACAAGAAAATCTGGCTTGGCTTTTTTAAGAGAATTTACAAATTCATCATAGCTTGATGATTTTGTCTGTCCGTTTTTTGAAATGTGTCCAGGTGCAACATCTTCTGAAATTCCTGGCTGGATTGTCACGTTTCCAAAGTCTGACTTGGATCCGTTTACCAAACTTGAAATGTTTTTTCCAACCTTTGCCGCGTCTATATCATACACTGCAACAACTGTAAAGTCATTTAGTGTAAGCCCGCCTATCTTTGGATGCCACAAACCTTCCGTAGAATTTTTGTAATATTCAAAACCTTTCACAAGTGTGGTGGATACATTTCCCATTCCTATTAGGGCAAGACTTATCTTGTTTGACACGATGTTTTTTTCTTGCCGGTGACCATTTAACTCTTTTCTGGTTCTTTGTAACTATACGTTTTCATGAAAATATCTTTGAAACCTGTTTTTCGGACTGTATCCATCTTACAGAATAATCACTGTATACCCAGATATGTAATGTGGTACTAAAGTAATTGATAATTCGTGATAGAAACTCACAAAAACTATCATGGTAAGCATCTTCTCACTGTATTCTTTGCTTCAATTCTTTTTGCCACTCTTGGTATGTCCATGAATCAAGTATTTGCAATGGGTGATGCACCTTCTACATGTCCCAATAGATATGATGGCCCGATCATGTCATTTCTGATAAATAATGGCAGTAATACGTTTGATCCGATAGCAAATCCTGGCGTGACCTTCAATGTTAACACCGCAAGCAGTTATGATGTAACATTTGTGATACACACTTCGAATATGAGTTCTCAGAACAATACCAATCCTGGAACCACTTGGTATCACGATGATGTTTTTGCTTTTGCAGATGGTCACTGTGTGCCAGACAGTAAAATCACAACCATACTTCCAAACCAAGACGTGACCCTCAATAGAACTCTAACAAATCCACATCCTGGATACTATTCACAATCTGTATTTTTTGCAACTTTTTCAACTCTTAGCAATCCGGTAACATATAATGTACAATGGATTGACTCTTCATCTGCACCACAAAACTTGCAGGCCATGGCAGCATCCTCATCTAAAATCACCCTATCTTGGACTGCACCTGTAAACAATGGCGGTTCTGAAATAACAGGATATCAAATTGAAAGATCAACTGATGGAGGTTCTACATGGTCAACTGTAGATGAAAACACTGGCAGCACATCTACAACATATTCAGATACCGGATTGAATCCAAATACCTCTTACACATATCGTGTCTCTGCAATCAATGGTGTCAGTACTAGTTCACCATCAAACACTGCCACTGCATCAACACCTAGTGATGTAACAGTGCCATCATCTCCAACAGAACTTGCTGTAGACGCCATCTCGTCATCACAAATCAACTTGTCCTGGACTGCACCTGCAAACGATGGTGGCTCTGCAATTACAGGATATGATGTTGAACGATCACTTGATAATGGAAATACATGGTATACTGTCATATCTAACACAGGTAGTGATAATGCAGCATACAATGATACTGGGCTCTCTCAGGGTACTAGCTACACATATCGTGTGTCTGCAATAAACTCCGTCGGTACTAGCTCTCCATCAAATACCGCCTCTGCAACTACTAGCACTTCTACAAGCGGGATTGTCTTAAAC
The DNA here is from genome assembly GCA_025449485.1 of Nitrosotalea sp. GTDB lineage: Archaea > Thermoproteota > Nitrososphaeria > Nitrososphaerales > Nitrosopumilaceae > Nitrosotalea. The sequence continues at coordinate 14,690 of JANWJG010000012.1, forward strand.
AACGTACAATCAACATCAGGCGCCACAACATTGTCATCAAACAGAATCATGCTCTCAGACTTTGATGTTGGGACTGGCAACAATAGATTACTTGTTGTAGGTGTTAGTGCAGACCAGAGTGACGTAAATTCAGTTACATTTGGAGGTATGCATCTAACGAAAAAAGTTGGTTCATTTTATAATAATGATGCAGAGTTTTGGTATCTCAAAAATCCAACAGGTAATGGTGCTATTGTAGTTACAATGAATGGACAAACATCTGCTGTTGTTGGAGCATATTCATTTTCTGGAGTAAATCAGACAAATCCAATGCCAACCAAAGCAGTACGACATAACATCAATCCCAACAGTCCTACCATATCGATTACAACAAAATTTGCAAACGACTGGGTCCTTGACCTGACATCAATTTATGGAGATTCCACACTTGGTTCATCAACATGTACACAACAATGGGACGTCAACATGCCAAGTGCCATCACCGGTGCATCAAGCTCCAAAATTGTGCCAACTCCCGGTGTTGTCAACTGCAAGTGGACTGCAAGCAGTGCAGATTTCTGGGATGATGTTGCAATCGAGATAAGGGCATCACAGTAGAACAAATGAGCAGGTAAAATAACTAGAAATTGTCAACACTGATCCGTAAAACTTGATTCCAAAAGTTTGGAACAAGTGTGGCAAAATTTTCCTGTTTATCTCATTATGTGGAGGAAAAGGCTACTTAATACAAAATTTATATGCTTTCTGAAGACTAGCTACAATAATTGAGCAATACTAGTATCCAGTCTAAACCAGATAATGTCCCAAAACACAAGATAAACTGGGGACGGCTAGAGGAGGCTGAACGATTCTCTGAGATGGTAAAGCTATTCAGACAAGGAAAAATTAACCGTGATGATTTTCGAAGATTCAGGCTGCAGCATGGAGCCTATGGCAGCAGAATGACTGATGATTACAGCATGATTAGATTAAAACTTCCAGCAGGCGAAGTTTATTCCGAACAACTAGAAAAGATTGCAGATCTTAGTGAGCAGTTCTCAATAGGTAGTGCACATGTATCCACAAGACAAAACTTTCAGCTTCACTGGGTAGCATTAGAAGATGTATCTGAAGTTCTGCGAGGACTCGCAGAATCTGGAATGACAACAAGAGAGGCATGTGGAAACTCTGTACGAAGTATCATGTGCAGTCCGCTTGCAGGTGTCTGTCCAGACGAAGTCTTTGATCCTACTCCTTATGCAGTTGGCGCAACCAAGTTCCTCTTACGAAATCCACTATGCCAGGCACTCCCAAGAAAATTCAAGATAAATTTCACATGTTGTGAAAAACACGGAATGGCAAGAATGGTAGACATTGGATTGATTCCTCAACAAGGTGAAGTAAACGGAAAACCACAACGTGGATTCAAAGTATTTCTGGGTGGAGGACTGGGCGCACAATCGTTTGTTGGCCACCAGTTGGAACCATTTACTTCAGAAGATGAAGTATTGTATACTATTGTTTCAGTAATTAGAATATTTGACAGACTAGGAAACCGGGAAAACATGGCTCGTGCAAGAATGCGTTATCTTGTAAACGAGATGGGCTGGGAAAAATTCCAAAACTTGGTACTAAAAGAAAGGGCAATGATAAAGATGCTCTTGTCAGTTATCATAAAACTCGAAGTTGACAAGACCGTAGAATCAATGAGAAAGATATCGATAAGCTCAGAGATACCATCTGTTCCACAAGGATATGCAAGATGGGTAAAATCAAACACATTCAAACAAAAGCAACCAGGATTTAGTTGTGTATTTCTTACACTAGAATCAGGTGATGTCACATCAAACCAACTAAGAGCCATTGCTGATATTGCAAGAGAGTTTACTGCAGACGGACAGATAAGAAACGGCTTTACACAAGACATGGTATTTCGCTGGGTGCGAGACGAAGATCTCCCAAGAGTTTACTCTAAACTGTTAGAAGTTGGTCTTGCAAATCCTGGCGCGCTCACAATGGCGTCTGTTGTAGGTTGTTCTGGAACAACTTCGTGTAACCTGGCATTGACAAACTCACATCGACTAGCAAAAGAAGTACAACGAAAATTCATTGAACTAAAAATTGACGAAGACGATGATCTTCGAAACTCTACAATCAAGATAAGCGGATGCCCCAACTCTTGTGGCCAGCACGAGATTGCAACAATTGGATTCTATGGTGGCGGAGGAAGGCTTGGAAAGGACATGTATCCATTGTATAGCATGTCACTTGGAGGAAGAGCAGATGAAACCACAACACTTGGACATTCATGTACTAAAGTTCCAGCAAAGAGAGTAATTCCAACAATTCTAAAAATAGTAGAGATATTCAAGTCTGATAAAAAATCAGGTGAGACACTTGATCTGTGGGTAAAAAGAGTCATAGAAGGAAATGGCGGTCCAACAATAAAATCCCTTGATGATATCAAAGAGTTGCTCAAACCTGTTGTGATTGCTCCCACAAAAGATCAGGATGAAGACTTTTACGCAGACTATGGAAGTGATGGAAGCTACCACACCAAGACAGGAAGGGGCGAATGTGCGGCTTGAGCAAAGAAAAAACTACTCGCGTTACAGTTGATGCAGACAAGTTACGTTCTGAGATACGTGACAAGAGTGTCAAGGTTCTCGATATCAGAAAAGAAGATGATTACAAACAAGGTCACATCCCTGGAGCAATAAACCTGCCACTTGCAAGTCTTCTTGCAGATGACAGTCCAGACAAAGTTCTGCAATATGCCCAGTCGTTTGGAATTGGCGATGAGACACCTGTTGTAGTATATGACGATACATTTGGTGCACTTGCATCAAGAGTTGCATGGACACTTGAATACATTGGACATGAAGATGTATCACTTCTTGATGTCACATATGGAACATGGAAAAAGCTTGGACTTGAAACAAGTTCTGAGATTCCATCCACTGTAAAAACAAACCACTCGTTAAAACTGCAACCGCAAATTCTTGCAACTTCGGATTATCTTGTACCTGCCAAGGAAAAGGGCGCAATACTTGTAGACAATAGGGAGAGACTCAACTATCTTGAGCAGCACATCCCTGGCGCAATCAATATACCATACAGGATGCTTGCATCAGGCCAAAACATACTACGACCAAAAGAGGATCTTAGAAGGCTGATACAAAACAGAAACATTGCTCCAGATTCTGAAATAATCACATATTGTGGAAGTGTAGGCACACTCTCAGGCTTGGGCTATTATGCACTAAAGTCACTAGGCATGGATAATGTCAAGCTCTATGTGCGCTCATTCAAAGAATGGAAGTCCCTTGAAAAACCAATAGAAAAGCAAAATGACGCAAACTATTGGGATCTGTCTGCTGAATAAACTCTAGGAATTCTGACTAACTGCTTCGTTTCTAAGTTTCTTTGTTATCATCATCTCAATGTTGTTAAACAAGTCCATCATCTTCTGCTTGTTTGCCTGGAAATATTCTGCTCCCTTGTCTGTGAGTCTTACCTTGTATAACCTAATGTCGCGGTGCTCTTCAAAAAAGTATTCAATCATCTGTCCGCCTTTCTGTGTAGGTTCAATGAATACATCAAGATTTGAAATAATTTCCTTGACATCTCCTTTCTCAATTGATGTCTTGGTAGACTGCACTGCCTCGTTTATCTCCTTTAGATTTTGTATTACAATTGGCTGGGATTTTTTTGCAGCGCCAAAGAAACCTTTCTTTTCTACACCAATTTTTTCTGCAAGTTCTGGAACAATTTCAAACTCTTCGACTTTTTGCAGTCCAAGATTTTTTTCTGTTTTTATCAGTAATCCTTTCTCAACCAGCTTTCTTGCAGCATCTTCTACTTCGAGCTTGCCAACCATTGTAGTCCAGACAATCTGTCCCACTTTACGATATCCCTGTCTTACTGATTCTAGTACCACAACTTCAACAATTCTTCTGTATCCTTCATCTGTTCTGATGTTTTCAAAGTCCTTGTCCCTTACTGCTTTTTTTGCATTCTTGACATCGATCTCAATTGAGCGTTTTAATGCCTCGATAGATTCTGGTATGTGATTCAATAAAGAGTGGTAACATGCCTTGTTGTACCATGACATTCCATCTGTAGAGTTGGAATCAATTGCCTTTTCTACGCTGTCTAATGCTTTGTCATAGTTTTTTTGTTGATAGTAAATCAGACCTTTCAGGTTCCATGCTTCGGCATTTGCGACATCAATTTCATGGACCTTGTTGTATGATTCCATTGCGCCTGCAAAATCATTCATGTGAAAACGTGAATATCCTAACTTGAGAAGAGATTCCATGTGTCTTGGGTCGATTCGTAGTGCATCCTCAAATGCCCTTGCCGCATCCTCTAATCTCTCATCTGCCATGAGAGAGACTCCCTTTTTGTAGTGCTTGTTTCTGTTATAGTTGGAATCTGTTATCTTGGTACTTGGCTCTGGTTCTGGCTTTCTAATCTCAGAAGCTGGCTCTTCCTTTTTGTCCTTGAGTATCTTTTTCACGGTTAACAAAATGTGGATTAGCCGTAGATAAATAGATTAGTTTGAAAATCAGGCAGCCAGGAAGGTAGAAAACAGATTTCCAAGTGTCTAAAAATTCACAAATGGGCTTTATATCATATTGAAAATACAAAAATACCAAGGGATTACACGTAGAATATGTCATCAAAAGATAACACTATAGAGATCTCTGGCGAGTCACCCTTTAAGATCTTGTCAGGTGTCTTTGAGGTGCAAATTGCACTCTGTGATACGCCTCCTTCCCTTGATGATGTAAAGAAAAGAAGTTTCCACTCGTTATGGAAGGACAACTTTCATCTTAGAGTAAAAGACAAAAAGTTTTCTCAAGTAATTGGTTCTGCAAAAAATCCAATTCCATCGACAGTATTTCAAAAGGGAACTGTCTGGGTTGTAGTAATTGACCAGTTCTCATCGATTCATTCTAGTTTTCAAATTAATGTGCCACGAACTGATTCTGATTATGTCGAGCCAACTCCAGAACCAGCACCAGAACCTACAACACGTCATACAAAATCAGATTCTGATATTCCTAAACAAAAAATTGTAATGGAACCGTATTCAGGTGAACGAGGCGTACGAGGTCCGTCCGGTCCAATGGGTCCTGC
>JANWJG010000013.1 GCA_025449485.1 Nitrosotalea sp.
CTTTTACCGCTCTTAGGGCAATCATCTTTCCCTCTTCTACTGTCAGGCCATCACGGTACTCACTTTCCAAGAGACCATATGCTACTGGAGATCCACTTCCTGTTGTTACGTATGTTTTTTTGTCAAGCGAGCCAAATATGTCAATGTTGTACAGTGCTGGACCTTGCTTGTCATATCCTCCAACGAGAATATCTGCAATGAATGGATAGTATCTATTTTGGAAAAATATCAATGATGCAAGTCTTGCAATTGATTTTATCGGTAGATACTCTTGCTTGTCAATTCTGTGTATGTTTGAATGATATCTTAGCATGTCTGTTACATTTTGTGCATCTGCAACACCACCTGCGATTGTCATTCCGGCGTGATTATCGATCTTTTGGATCTTCATTGTATTGGTATTTGCTATGAAATATCCTGCGCTTGCCCACATGTCTGCGCAGAGGACTACACCGTCAGTGCAGCTTATCCCTACTGTAGTTGTTCCATGGTATGTGTGTTGTTCGATATAGTCTGACAAATAACTTGCTCCTAAGTTTAGATATTTGGGATTGCATATCACCCGCTTAAATAACTTTGGATTACCGGGAATCGATAAATAACCAAATTCCAAGTGAAAAACCATGGCTTCTCACATCATGGAGCTACCAAGAAAGATACTCATAGGTGAGAACAATATTTCTGGTATAGGAGAATTTCTAGTTGGGTTATCAAACCCTAGAAAAGTTTCCTTGGTTTCAGGGGATAAAGTTCGAAAGATTACTGATAAAAAAATTTCTTCATCGCTTTCTGATAGTAAAATAAAGTATGTTTGGCATCGCAGCACAAGCAATGATGTTGAAGCTGCCAACAAGACGTTATCAGAGATAAAAAAAGACAAGAGCGACTTGATAATTGGAATTGGCGGTGGAAGGTCTGTTGATATTGCAAAGATGATTGCATTTACGCTAAAAAAATCATTTGTAAGCATACCAACGTCTGCTTCACATGATGGAATAGCAAGTCCGTTTGTTTCATTGCGTGGAGACAAGCCATATTCTATCATTGCTACTGCACCACTTGGGGTCTTTGTTGATATTGCGATATTGAAAAAAGCTCCGCGTAGATTGCTTGCAAGCGGTTGCGGTGACTTGATGGCCAAAATCACTGCAGTACGAGACTGGGAACTTGCACGAGACAATGTCGGGGAATATTTTGGAACATATGCAGCAAACTTGGCATCAATGAGTGCGAAGATAGTAATTGATAATTCCAAAGATTTTAGGAAAAATCCAGATGTTAGAATGATTGTAGAGGCGTTGATAAGCTCAGGTGTAGCCGCATGCATTGCTGGTTCCAGCAGGCCATGCTCTGGTGCAGAACACTTGTTCTCTCATGCTGTTGACCATCTAAAACCTGGAGTTGGGTTGCATGGAGAAAAATGCGGAATTGGTGCCATACTGATTGCAAAGATGCAGGGACAAGACTGGAAAAAAATTATACAAATGTTGAAAAACGTTGGTGCACCGACAAAAGCAAAAGAGATTGGACTGGAGCCAGAAATTCTTGCTCAAGCATTAACAATTGCACAATCACTACGACCTGAAAGATATACCATACTGAGCAAGAAAAAGATGAATACGAAAAAAGCAATTGAACTTGCGACAAGTACTGGTGTGCTGTAAAATCTAGGCTGCCTTTTGCTCGACAGGCTTTTCTGTTTTTTGCTCTGCTGGCTTTTCTTGCTTTGGCTTGTTGTATGTATCTACAAAGTTTACCTTTTCTAGTGCTGGAACAAACTTGAATATTTCATTTGCAATTGAGCGTTTTACCATCTGGAGTCCTTCCATCATCATTGCTTCTTCTGGAATGTTTACATCAACTGCTGCACCTTTTATTTCAAACTTGATCTTGGATTCGTCAATTGGGAATCTTCGCTTTAGTAATCCCAAGACTTTATCCTGGTCTGTATCAAGTGACTTGATTACATTAAGATCGTAAATGATTGTCTTTCCTGCAAATCTGTGGTTGAAATCAACTTGGACCCTGCCAGAACCGATGAATCTTACAATTCCTGTTCTTTCATCAATTTCTATTGTATCACCGACTGTAACCTTTTCTGCATCTTCTCCAAGTTTTCTCAATGGAATCATGCGGACCTTTCCTGTGTCCCTTACTCCAAATCCTTTCTCTGGAGGAACCTCGATTGATAACTTGTCGCCAGCTTTAGTATTTGCTAGTGCATCATCAAGACCCTTTAGTACCCATGATTCTCCTACAGAAACTAGTCTTGGTTGATACTTTGCATTTGCATCATGAATTGAACTTGATTTAGCGTCAGCTTCGCGTGTTGTATCAAAGACCTCGTTTGAATCTTTAACTTTGGCAGTGTAATCTACTAGAATTAAAGTTCCTTTTTGGAAAGCCAACGTGATAAATCCTTCAACTTCCTAATATTAAGTTAACACGAAATTATAGAGCCTTTAGTTTTTCTTCAGCAACTTTGAGTGCTTCTGGATTTGTCTTGTATCCCATCATGCCAAGTGTAGATTCTATTGAAGAAAGTGTTCTCATTACGTGATACTTGTTTACCTCACCCATGCATCCGACTCTAAACACTTTGCCTTTTAGTTCTCCAAATCCACCAGCAACTAGTACTCTAAACTTTTCAGAGAGTGTTCCTCGGAATGTCTTGTCATCTAATCCTTGCAGATAATTTAGTGCAATTACAACTGTAGAGCGTGCATCCTCTTGTGCAAATGGTGATAGTCCCATCGTACTCAATCCACTGTACAATGCATCAGAGCAGACTCTGTGTCGTTTTATTCTGTTGTCAATTCCTTCTTCTAGAATAATATCAAGTGCTTCTCTGTATGCGTATAGCAATGGTATTGCTGGAGTAAATGGTGTTTCTTTGGAATCATCATAATACTTGAAGTATCTTGCCATGTTAAAGTAAAATGTTGGCGGTGGATTTGCAATCATGTGTTTTTTTGCTTTTTGGCTGACTGCAATTGGTGAAATCCCTGGTGGGGCTGCAAGTGCTTTTTGTGCGCCTGTTACACATACATCTACTTCCCACTTGTCCATGTGAAACTCTTCTCCGCCAAGAATTGATACACCATCGACTACATAGAATGAATCGTTTCTTGCGGTAAGGTTTTTGATTTTATCAAGATACTTGACCATGGTTCCAGTTGAGGTTTCATTCCAGACAACATAGAATGCTTTAACATCCTTGTTGTTGTCAAATGCCTCTTTTACTTGATCAAATGTTGCATTCTGGCCAAATGGTGTTGTAAGACGTACTACGTTTGCTCCTGACCACTCTAGCATGGTAGCTAATCTGCTGCTAAATTCACCGTTGACTGGAATTATTACCTTGTCGCCTTTTTTTACCATGTTAACAACTGAAGCTTCGACTGCACCTGTTCCTGATGCTGATAATGCTACAACATCGCTTGTTGTATCAAAAATTTTCTGGCTTTTTTCTATGGTATCAACATATAATTTTACAAAATCTTTACTTCGGTGATTTATCATGTGAGTGAACATTGCTCTTGTTACTCGCTCTGGAACATTGGTTGGTCCAGGCAACATGACTAGATATTCCAAATTTCTTCAACTTGCAAGCAAAGTGACCGCTATTTATAATTAAAGTTCTGAAGAGGTTTTGGCTTGTTTTTAGGCTCGGAATAGAGGTGATTTTTTTATTCTGTATTTTGTAATATAACTAGATTGTCAGATTCCGCACAATTACTCTTAAAACTGCAGGTGATGCAATGATTTTGTGTTTAGAGACTTTCCTGAACTCAAACCATCAAAAGGCAAATTTCGTATAATCGGCATAGACAAATTCGAGATTCCAGGCGAAGGACATTGGGTAGTTGGGGATTTTGATAATTCTGATGAGGTAATAAAGAAAGCAAAAGAAATGACTAGAAATGCTTCAAAAGATGCAGCTGATCCAAGTGTGGCTACTGTATTTTATGCATATGATGAAAATGGAAACTATCTTGGTGGAGAAATACATGATGAGAACTAGCTAGTCTCCATTAACAAACATCTATAGAATTTTAGAAAGCCTGTTTTTTGCATCTATTTTCAAGAGAACTTGTTTAGTTCCTTCTGGAACCAAATCCTGCCAGTCTTTTCCAGTTATAATCATCTCTCGAATATTTGTTCCAGATATTGTATCTCGTTTTAACAAAGGAACCTCAAATACACTTTTTCCTCTTTTTTTGTACAATGTTAGAGTAAATTCATCATTTGAAAAGACCAAATCATATGGAGGAACAATTGAATCAACATGATAAGTCCACTTTTCATGATCACCTGTGTCTGGTACAAAAAATATCTTGACACGCTCCAAAGTTTTTGAATCAAGCGATGAAAGAATCATCTCTTTTCTCTCATCTGCAGTAAATGGATTTCTTTTTTCATTGCTCTTGTTTGAGCTACCTATTCCAATCCATAGATTGTCAACCTTTGATAATCCAATCTTTACTGCTTCTAGGTGTCCCTTGTGAAACGGTTGGAATCTGCCAATTAGAAGACCATCCATTGTCGAGATCTTGTTTCACTTGTTTAAAAAACCATCATTAATTAGATTCCAAAATTAAACGAGATAACCATGGAACCAATAAAGATAGACGGAGGATGGGGTGAAGGCGGCGGACAGATAATTCGAAGTGCAGTTACGTTATCTGCAATCACAGGTAAGCCAGTTGAGATAGAAAATATCCGAAAAAACCGAAAGGTTCCAGGCCTTAGACCACAACATTTGCTTGGAGTAAAAATTCTGTCAAAGATCTGCCAAGCTAAAGTAGAAGGTCTTCACGTAAATTCAACTTCGTTAAAGTTTTTTCCCTCTAAAGGACTTGACATGGATCTCCAAGAAGACATTGGTACTGCAGGAAGTATCTCACTTATTTTGCAGGTATTGGTTCCTGCTGTCTCACTTATGAAAAACAGCTTGAAATTATCAATCATTGGTGGAACAGATGTTCCATGGAGTCCCACAACAGATTATACAAAACTTGTTTTTTCAGAAGCATTATCCAGAATTGGAATCAACTTTACCTCAGAGATCAAAAGGCGTGGATATTATCCAAAAGGTGGAGGATTGATTGAAACCCAAATACAGCCTTGCAAGAACCCAAGGCCAATTTCGCTTCTCAAGAGAGATACCAAAACTGCAAGACTCTCCTGTACTTATTCACAAATACCCAAAGAAGCTATAGAAAAAGAGGCAGACACTGCAAGAAATATTCTTGCCAAAAATGGATTTGATTGTAATGTTACAATCAAAGAAGAAAATGCACAAGACAAGGGATGTTCAATGTTGGTATTTTCACATGATTCAGGTTCTGTTACAGGCTCTGATGGTATTTACCAAAAAAATTTGAATGGTATTGGAGAATCTGTTGCAAAAAAATTCATTGAATCAAACCTTGGCGTAGATCTGAATCTTTCTGACATGCTAGTAGTCCCACTATCACTCATCAAAGAAACCTCAGTATTCAGAGTAAAACAAATAACAAAACACTTGGAGACAAATCTTTTTGTCGCAGCAAAGATGACTGGCTGCAGATACGGAATAGGAAAACTAGATGACGGTTTTGAAGTAAGAGTTTCCGGAGTCTCAGACACCTGAGTGAAGCAGTGAAGCCATCAGTAATATCACAACAGAAACTATCACTGTCAGCCTACCAAGCATGATAATCTTTGAGCGTAGTTTTTGTAAATGCTCACCTGAAAGACTTTGTGATTCTATCTTTTTTTCCACCTCAGTTCTAATCAGTCTAACATGGATTGCAAATATGACAATCAACACAATCACAAGAATTATCTTAACAAAAAGAACAATACCATAATTCGTGCCAAATATCATCGATGGTTTTTCAATTATACCAACCGAGTTGTAGATTCCAGTCAGGATTAGTACGATAAGAGACGGCACTCCAATCATGTTGAACCTGCGCCCTACGCGTATCATTATGGATAACCTTCCCTCTACAGAATCTGAAATTGTCTTGAGTAATGGAGCAAGAACTATGCCAATGAATATGGAACCACCAACCCAGATTGATGCTGCAATGAGGTGTGCCCACATGATTAGTGCATCAGTAAGTAACATCACACTATTTGCCAGACTAACGAATAATATCTATTCTCATCTACAACTGCTATTAATTTTGAGGGTGTTTGTTATTCGTGTTAGCTAGTGGGTGTTTTGGTTAAATTATTGTCTTGTTTACATTTGATATGATTTGTCAACGAAGGATTCGATAAGCGCAAACAGGCACAAATCGCTTCTTCTCATATCTGACATAAACACAAACAACATAATGAAGATTTCAAAGTAAATCTTGTCAAATAGGCATAAAGACGACAAAAGATATGAAATGTAAAGAAGTTCAGATGGATAATTGTTAAACAGCAAGTAATCTCAAGAAGGTTTTTTAATTGAACAGACCCCGTAGCTTTTAGATTTGATAAGCACGGGCAGACTGGTCATAATAGCATGTTTTGCAGGCCTTGGCGCAATGATGTTGTTCTTTTATCTATACGCAAATTCTTTCCAGAGCGATCTTAACAAAGTAACAGTAGACATTGACAGTATCAAGGTTCTAGATGAGAACAAGATTGACAAACGTGCACATCTTGATGTGAGATTTAATATTCAAAATCCAAATTCAATTGTACTTACCATATCTACAATTAATTATCAATTATACGCAAATGGACAAAACCTTGGAGAGGGACATTTTACAACAGAGGATATCCCAGAGGCTGGAAGGCCCGCACTATTTGCCAACAGCAATCTTACACTACCTACAACATTTGATCTTGTAAATAGTGAAGCAATTGCAAAGGAATACTCTGACATCACAACCAGTCAGCCAGTAAAATACGAGGTAAAGGGTCAGATAACCATAGAGTCATTTCTGACTGCAGTCATCAAAGACTTTGATCTGAACTTTGGCTAGCCCAAACCCCAACTGATTTTAGTTTTTGGAGTAATTTTTACAAACGGTGCTTCCTCTTCTTTCCAAGGATTTTCTCTCACCCAAGCAAACTTTTTGAAAAATATATCATAGAGGTGCTTGAATTGCGGGCCTTTTTCGATAAAGGTGGTGGTACCTTGTACCACAACTGCTTTGTGTTGGCTAGGAGAGTAGATATCAACAGAGATTGCAATTTTATTGTTCTTTTTTAAATTTGCATACTTTTTGGTATCATAATCAGTTGCAAAGTAAAAAAAGCCGTCCTCAAAGTGATACGTAACAGGTGCGATATGAGGTACGTCTCCTGCACTAGTAGCTATCCTGCACCCCTCATTCTCATTTAGAAATTCTGATTCTTTTATAGTAAATTTTATCACAAATTGTGATTCTATAACATCGAATAAAAAGAATTGGCAGAAAGAGACTAGACAAGCAGAAAATTCAAGATAATGAGATGTTTCACATCATCTTCTTTTATGATATCATTTAACAAATTAGTGCTTAAATAGAAATTTTGTAATATCGTTCTGCCCACAAGAAATTGGTACTTTGCAGTGTGGTTTGGTTGGTGGGCAATTTTTTCTGTTTAAACGATTCACGTACAGAGTGATAAAATGGGCCGGGAGAGATTTGAACTCTCGACCACCTCCGTGTCAGGGAGGTATCCTAACCAGACTAGACTACCGGCCCAATAGAATTCGACCTTACTCTAGACGTTATTAATCTTTAAGAAAGCAGCAAAGCCCAGAATGACAATTACACCAAGATGCAAGTACAAAAAAACAAGAATAATATGCAATGCACCAAGTGACTAGAACATGATTGGTGATTTTTCACCAGAGGAAAAGGATGGATTTTACAAGGCGGTATTTTCTAGACGCGATGTTAGATCTCATTTTACTCCAGAGCCAATTGACGAGCAAGTTCTCACAAGAATATTGAATGCAGCACACCATGCCCCATCGGTAGGATTTTCCCAGCCATGGAATTTTATTCTAGTCAAAAATACAGACACACGAAAACAAGTTAAGGATTCATTTGATAAAGAACGAATTCGTTCTTCTGCTCTTGTCGAGGATCCAAAAAGATCAAAGTACTTGTCACTAAGATTGCAAGGAATCATGGATTGTGCTGTAAACATTTGCATTACATATGATCCTACCAAGTTTGGTCCCTTTGTCATAGGAAGATCAAGCATTCCAGAGACAGGAATCTATAGTGTCTGTTGTGCAATACAGAATCTCTGGCTTGCAGCAAGGGCAGAGGGGATTGGTGTTGGTTGGGTCAGCATACTTTCAAATGATGATCTCAAAAAAATTCTAGAGATTCCAGAACATGTTGTTCCAGTTGCATATCTTTGTCTTGGACATGTATCAAATTTTGCAGACAAGCCAGATCTAGAAAGTGCTGGTTGGTTGCCACGTCTTGGTCTCAAAGATGTTGTGTTTTATGAAAAATGGAACAGTACCAGTGATCCCAACTGGCAAGAGATTCACCAGATGATCATCTCAAACCTTGACTACGCTTAAATGCTTACCAAGTATGATTTTTTTTGGGCTCGTGGCGCAGAGTCATATATTGACGCGAAACTTGGATAGCGCGGTAGCCTCCTAAGTTACAGGTCGAGGGATCGAAGCCCTCCGAGCCCGCGTTTATTGTCACTACAAAAATGAAAAATTTAGGTGGAAGCGGTTCCAGGTGTACTTTTCACAACAGCTTTGAAGATGTTTACGGTATAATCTCCCTCAAAGATGTGAATCATCTTGCCATTATCAACAGATGATACTCTGAAATATTGTTCATAGGAACCGTCGCTTTTTACAGGAGTTTGTGCAACGTAAACTGGTTTGTCACCTTTGTATACCTGAATTACAACAGGATAACCCGGTGCAGCATTTTGTACTGTTCCCCAAACGCAAGCAAATGGTAGCTTGCTATCTCCTGCAATATGCATTGAAACAATACTTTTTTCCAGTGCAACATTTTCTTCAGGCACTAGCTTCTGGTCCCATTCTGCTCCCTGTGATGCAGGCAGCGTAAGACTTGGAAGCAAAAGGATGAAGAATCCAAACATTGCGCCTAGTAACAACTTCATGCCAGAAATTCCGTATCGTTAAATATTAAGTTGACGGAGAAATTGTTCTTTTCGTGATGCATAATTATTTTTTCAAAAACATAATTTTGATTTTGCATCGTTATAGTATACATGTACTATTATAATAATTTTTTGAAAAAAATTATTTTGCAAATAATATTATTTTTCAAAAAATAATATAGGTATTTTTTTATTATTTTTTGTTGCAGCAAATTTTGCTCTATTTGCTACTATGTTTTTAGCTTATAGGTATGTTTGCAAAAATATGACAAGAAATAGTATTTTTACGAGTACTATGTGGCTAAAAAATACCTATATTTTTCAAGGGCATGAGTAGCTTACTAGTATTTTTTAGACATAGTTTTTGAAAAATAGTACTCGGAGAAATAATATTGAGAGAAATAGTACTCAGAAATAAAATAGTATTTTTTACAAGTATCTTGAATTTGCAAACATATTATTTGGAATAGAAAGGCTTGTCAAAGGTCATTTCATAGATTCCTTTTCCATCTATTCTGCCATCAGAATAATCATAATTGATTCCAAATACAAGCGATCTCTTGTCAGCAGAAATTGCTGCACCAACAAGGGGTGAAGTATACGGCTCTACTTGATTTCCGTACAATACCTGAGATGAATGATCAGATATAGTCATCATTTGAAGCAATCCTGCGGGACACGATTGTTCTCCTATGGTTTTATCCTGAACACATTGATTTGTCAGTGTTTCATACAGAATTTGATCATCTGAAACCCATTTTAGATTCCAAAATTCTCCATTAACGCCTTTTTTGATAACTGTAAACTCTTTTGTGCTCATGTCAAAAGTTGTAAAATAGTATGACTCGTTTCTAATTGGTCCCCCCAACGACAAACCAAAATTTACTACATCTGTACCATTACTACTGGGATGAAGTGGATCGTCGCTTGATACAAAGGCTATTTTATCACCATTAGGGCTAGTTACCATTCCTTCAAACAGTTGTGTACCGTTGTGGATTGGCTTTATCTTGTTTCCATCAGAAGTGGCAAGCCAGAGTACAGCATAACTATGAACTAGGAATATTGGCTTGTATTTTTCCAGTCTTGTGGAATTGAAATGAGTTTCCAAGTATACAAGATTGCCGTCAGGCATGAAATCAAAGCTATTCACATGGGAATTTTTTGTAATCAGAGAATACGACTGGTTGCTTGGATAATACCTGAAAATGTCTTGATATGTGTCATTTTTGACATTATACTGACCAATGAAATAGACTGAATTATTGTCAGGTGAGATGTGAATATAGGCTACGGAATTGAAGACTATTGGAATGTTTGCCGGAGTGATTTCTTTGCCATTGGCATCCATTGTATAAAGATAGGAAATTGGAGCACCTGCACCCATGTTAAAAGCTACAAACTTGCCATCATGACTCCAGTCAAAGTCTCCTGTCACAATGTAATTTTTTTGGTCACCTGTTTGAGGGCTTATGGTTGCCCATATTCTTTCATAATCCACAAGTTTTTCAATTTTCACAGCATGAAAATTTTCTGTCTGAAATATGTCATAGCCTCCAAATAATACAAGGCTTAGTATTACAACTACAATACCAATTCCAGCTCCAATAATTATTGAAAGATGTAGAGTTTTCATTTTCTTATGCCATCCTCTTCAAATCAGAAATGTTTTTGTCATCAAAAAAATCCCTCAAAACCTCTTTTGCAGAATCATCAAAGGATCTCATGTCTGTAAAAAATACTTCATATCCATTTTTTATAAATCTGAAATTATATTCTGAATAACGTGGATCAATTTTATTGCCATCAGTCTGAAATGCAGTACCTGAAACGTAAATTGTTGTATTTCCGACATTCCACAACTGTCCATTTTCAGAATTAATCCATGGACCAAGTTCTTTTGGAGTTTTTGTGCAGTTACAAAAAGTCACGTCTACGCTTGCACTTTTGTATGTATAATCAATATTTGCATAAACCGCATCAAGGTGATCACTCTTACAATTCATGTCCATTAACACACCGCCTGTTTGAAGTTCAACTGGTAACGCTAACCATGTAATTTGATTTTTACAATAATTTAGAAGAATTTTCGAAGATTGTAAAATCTCATCTTTTGATACATCTCTTCCAATTCCAACCACGCCGTTCTTGTTTTCTGTCCATGTCGGCGGCTTGACAACCAGATATCCTTGGCTATCTACATCAAGGTCAAGCTTTGGCAGTGCACCTGTAGTTGGAGCCCTAATCATTGTAAGCCCCGGATTGTAAGATACCCCATCTATTGACCTGTATGGCTGGCTTATGCACGGATCTTCAATTCTCTGCCTCCCATCTTGTGGCCAATACTTCATCAAGCAATGAGATGTGGGATCAAGTGCACTATATGCTCGAAAAGAAGATGTGTCATTTTTGTCACCACCCAGGGTTTCAGGTAGACGAATAAGCATGAATGTTTGATAGGCGTTTGCGCGGTCCCCATAAGGAACAGATGACGGATACATGAAAATGCCTGCACTGTTAGGTTTCATGTTTTCGATCTTTACATATCCATTAAAATCTGAATTTGAAAAAGGAGTGTGAAGATAGATTCTTTCATTTTGGTTTGATATAGAAGATGGAGAAGAATAGACTATCATTCCAAATGTAACAAATGCGACAAACAAAATTGCAATGATAAAAATAGAAAATTTTGAGATGTGCAGAGTTTTCATGGTGCAGGGTATGTCCTTGTAAGATTTTCTATTTGGTATGACACTACAGTATTGTTTTGTAAACTGACTTGGGCAGAAATCTCTTTAGTATTGTTCAAATTGATACTAAGTATTTGGTATGAACCGTTCTTGGAATATAGTGTTCCAAGTGCCATAATCTCACAATAGCTGC
>JANWJG010000014.1 GCA_025449485.1 Nitrosotalea sp.
ATCAACTAATGTCTTACATCCACAGACTACGACCAAAGCTTAGACGAGTAATTGTAAACCACGGTGAGCGACGCAAGTGTGAAAACTTGGCAAGCTCTGTGCACAGGATGTTTAGAATTGCAACAACATGTCCTCAAGTGCAAGAAGGAATTAGATTACTTTAGATCGTATTCTGCTCGCCAGATCTTGACTCCCGATGGAGTTACAATGATTCTCTCTTCACCAAGTCTTGCGATATCTGCATCAGCATTTTTTGCAATGTTGTAAATTTCCTCAACAGCCTTTCTTAATTCATCCACATTTTTTTGTGCAAGTGGGGTTACCCTGAGAACCAAAATCATTCCCTTTTTGATGTCCTCTTTTACACTATGCACATCGCTATAGTCCCTCAAAGTTATTGCCTTGAGGTAGGTGGGCGCCTTTTGCTGCTGCATACTTTCTAAACGATCAACTCCCCCAAAAAGTCTTTCTAGTCAATTATACCTCACAGATTAGCTTGCGTGGCTAAATTCTATACTGCAGGTATTCTGGTTCTGTTATGGAACCGGTTACAATCTCTGACTTGGTACCATTCTTTTCTATCAAGACTGTACCCTGTTGGTCCCTTGGTGCATCAGAGTATCGCAAAGCAATAGAGGCAGCTAGTTTCATATTTTTTTCAGAATCTTCGCCTCGCAATAATGAAATCGGACCGACATGATCTTTTGCATCAAACAAAACATCGCCAGGCAATGCAAGTGACTTTATCATTTCATTTTCGTCCTTGTGTCTTCCTACAATGAATTTTGTGGTTCCATCAAATCTAAAATGTCTTCCAATTTTTAGCAAGTCAATGTCATTTGTGTTTGGAGTTTCAGTATGCTTGAAAAGATCTTTTGCTCGTATAGAAAATGCAGGATCAGTAAGTAAGCAACCTCCTCCAGCATTTGGTGGATTCTCAAAACCAAACTCATGGGCCATCTTTAGTTGTTCTTTTCTAGAACGGCCTCGGATCATTCCAAGGTTCTCTCGTTTGATTATTCCATCCATCTCAGGTTTTGTCGGTGGCAACAATGCTGCAGATAATGGTCTTACAATAATTCCTTCTAATCCAGATTCTTTCTCTATTGTTTTCAATGCAGGAGCAAACTGACTCATCGGTCTTTGTCCCAGTACCTCACCTGAGATGATAAACTCTGCACCAATCTCATCCATCACTTTTTTTCCTGCCTTGAACATCATGGAACGGCAGTCAATGCATGGATTCATTCCAGAACCAAAACCGTGTTTTGGTTTTTTTAGCATCTCGATGTAATCGTCACCCAAGTATACAGTCTTCAGGTCAACACCCAAAGAGTCTGCAGTCTCTCTAATTTCAAATCCACATCCTCTACCGCAATCAAAATCACAAAACGGAGTCTTGATTGCAACAGCAGTTACATCAAATCCTTGGTTCTGCATCATCTTTACAGCTAGCCTACTATCAAGACCTCCTGACAATAATGCTACAACTTTCTTTTTCTCTTCCACAAAACCACAGGGTCTTTTTCCAATATCTAAACCTTCCAGCAAATATAAAATGGTACAATGATACAGTTATCACATTGAACCAACGCAGAAAGAACCTTTTGAAATATTGCGGTACCATGGGATGCGATGCACTTGTTGCATTTGAGCCTGAAAATCTATTTTACATGACTGGATTTTGGGGAGAGGCAATCGGTATACTTGACAAAAATGGCTGTACGATTGTATCTCCTGAACTTGAAATGGGAAGGGCAAAAGTAGAGTCTACTGACTGTGACGTGGTAAAATCCGAGCGTGGCAAGGGCTCCATTGGTACGGTCATAAACAAATTACAAAAAAACAAGGTCTGCACAGACAGCGACAGTTATGGTATAGTATCAAGCCTCAAAAAATCACTGCCAAAAGTAGAATCATCAACTGAGCCATTTTATCGCGCAAGAGAGGTAAAAGATTCCAAAGAGATTGCCATTCTGCAAAAGGCATCCTCGATACTTGATGAGATGTATGAGATGTGTGTTGATACCATGATGATTGGCCAGACAGAGACACAACTCCAGACCATACTCATGCAGTATGGAATGGAGCGAGGAATGTTTGCAACTGGATACAAGTCAACGTTAAATCCATTGATTATAGCAGGCGGACCAAATGGTTCTCTGCCACATGCCCAAGTGACTGACAGAAAATTCAAGAGCGGCGACATGGTTGTAGTTGATCTTACTCTACGATACCAGGGATATGTCTCCGATGCAACAAGAACATTTGGTGTTGGCAAAGTTTCTGATGAAGCAAAAAAGGTCTATGAGATTGTGCGACAATCACAAGAAGCGGGATTAAAAGCTGTCAAGCCAGGAGTTTCATGCAAGTCTGTTGATGATAATTGCAGAAATGTAATAGAAAAGAAACACTATGGAAGATTTTTCATCCACTCGACAGGTCATGGAATAGGACTGGAGGTACATGAATTGCCAAACATTGGTCCATCAAGCAAAGCTGTACTATCAAAGAACATGGCAGTTACAGTGGAACCGGGAATATCCATTCCAAAAAAGTTTGGCATAAGAATTGAAGACTCTGTAATTGTTGGAAACAAGGTAAACGTAATGCACAAGTTTACAAAAGAATTGATTACGGTATAATTGTACAATTCGCTTTTAAATTTCTTGCAAGAAAAATTCTAATCTTGATATCGCATCAGTTTTTTTTCTTCAAGCAATGTATGCAAATTGTGAACTGATCTATGTACTTCGGATTCTTTTCGCGCTCCTACACATACAAGTTTTCCAGAAACAAAAATCAAGGTCACAGTTTTTGGGTCAATCATCCTGTGTATGACACCGGGAAATTGCTCTGGCTCATACATGCTTCTTGGGAGGCTTCTTGCAGCCATTGACAAGTGAACTCCTCCACCAAGGTCTACTGATGCAACTATGTTTTGAATCGTTATTACAGCATCATTTTTTATCTTTATCTTGGCCTTGCGGAGTTGTTGTATCACTGTCTGTATTGCACTAATTGCAGTTTCTTCAGATTTTGAACCTGTGCAAACAAATTTGCCTGAACTAAATATGAGAGTCGCAGTTCTTGGCGATTTCAATCTAAATACCAGACCTGGAAATTGTGCTGGATTGTATTCTGCTTCTGGAAATGCCTTTGTTATTTCTACAAGATCAATTTTTTGATCAACTGATGCAGAAGCAACCACATTAACTATTTGTACAATTGGTTTTGTCTGTGGCATCCCCTGAATGCAATGTTGTATCATATATATCCAGAATGTGGAATATGTAATGTACTAATATTATACCAAACAAGAAAAATTTTTTATTTTTACTTGCATAATGTACAAAACTATTTTGGTAGATTACGAATTATATGTAATTGAAAAATTTAATCACTCTTTTTCTTTGTACAATTTTACAGATTTGGCAATGATATTCACACAGATCATGTATACAATAAATGAAATTGATTGTGCCAAAGCAGATGAAGCATATGCTTCATAGTCTCTGACTAGCAGATAGTATTGCAATATCCACCTGCATATGACATAGATTATCTCTCCTGTTCCAAGTGAAGTAATAATTTTTACAAGATCTGTTTTCAGCCTGGATTTATCCAGTTTGCCTGATTCTAGGAGATATTTTTTCCTATTATCGATATAGAAAAAACCCGAAAAAGCTGCATAATATACTGATAGATCAACTACAAGCGTTGCAGAACTATTGACATATTTTGCCTGTAATGCAAATATCTGTGATGCTATGGCAGAGATTGTAACTGATGCAAGAAATGCAAAAAAGATATTCTTGTTTAGTTTCAGATATTCTTTATACTGGTTATTCACTATCTTGTTATTTCACATGTTACAGATAAATTCAATCACTAGAAAATCTGTCGCAAAATATTACCATCTTGATATGATAGATGTCATTTTATCAAAACAAGATTTTTCTAGTATGACCTGCTAGTTAGACTGTCATGGTAAGACTAAGCGATCTTAGGGCATGTAAAAATTGCCACATGGTGTATTTCAAGACTCCATCAGAAAAGTGTGCACATTGCAATGCATCTGTGCAACAAGAAGAAATAAAATTTGATTAGAACTTTGTGTATAATAACAAATTTCTACTCCTCCATATTCTTGTATGTGTAACTTACTAATTTTAGTCAATCTTGAATAACTGCCAGAAAATACCATTTATTTGCTATATTACAGAAATTATTTTTTTATAACTACTATTTAATAGATTTTTTCTATATTAACGGCTAAAATTTGCATCTTATATCATGGTGATATTTTATATCATAATAATTAGACATTGCATTTGAGAACATGTTAACTGAGCTACTTACATTAGGTGCAATTCTTGCCAGTTGCGGTCTTTTTACATGGTCTGCAATGAAAAAATACCAAACAAAGATTGAATCTAGACTAGAAGAGATTGAATCCAGTGGTACGGAATTAGAAGTGACAGAAAGAAGATACAAGTAATCTAGTGGCAGATTGGGCTTCCATGACAAGAACGATCTGTACCAGCTGTAGCAAATCCTGATACATTAGCTCCAGTAAGATCTGCACCTGCTAAAATAGTATATGATCCATCAGCAGAATCAAGGTTTGCACCGGATAGATTAGCACCTGTTAGATCTGAAGTGCGCATGTTTACATTTGATAGATCAGCCTTTGAAAAGTTAGCACCTGCAAAGCTTACTTGTATTGCTCGTACCCATGAAAGGTTGGCTCCTGACAAATCAGCATTTTGAAAATTTGCTATTCCAAATGAAGAGCCTGCAAGGTTGGCACCTTGTAGATCTGCTCTTGCCAGATTAGCACGGTAAAAATCCATGTTTTGTGCATTAATTCCATTTAGTTTTGCACCTGCCAGATTGACATTGTTTAGACTGGCACCTGTGATTTGTGCTCCAACAAGATTTGCACCTGAAAGATTGGTGCCATACAAATTTGCACCCTGCAGGTTTGCACCTGCCAGATTGATTCCAGTCAAGTTAAGAAATTCTAAACTGGCACCATGTAAATCGCAATTAGACCAATCTGTATTTGCCGATGGTTTACCAGAACATGATTTTGTTTGTGTCATGCTAGAATGTGTATAGCTTGAATCTGCATATGCTGCAAGTGTTGATACTGGATTGCTTGACATCATAGTAAATAACAAAACTGATACTGCGCCAATCCACAGCAATGAGACATTTTTCTTATTTGTTTGCAAAGCACCAACTGGATCTAATCTTTGTATAAAAGGATGTCTTAAAAAAACGTAAACTACAAAATCAGTCTCACAAAGTTATACGTAAACTGCAAAATTAATTTTTGAATAAATTCTCTAACATGTAAACAATAAATCTATCAGATAAAATCTAATCTGATGTTACTGTAATTAGAAAATTTATCTAGTAGAATAAATTATACGGTCTGATGGATTATCATCACTTTCATGGAAAAAATATTCCTCACATAGAAATCAATCCAGATATGAAAATTGATGATCTTGTAGAAATTTATGCAAGCTCAGGTTACAACGCAAGACAGCTTGGAGAAGCTGCAAAATTATTTAGAAAAATGATCGAAGATGATGCAACAATATGTCTTACTATTGCAGGTGCCATGACACCAGTTGGATTTGGTGGCCTGTTCAAATCCTTGATTACAAATGGATTTGTAGACTGGATAATATCTACTGGTTCTAACCTGTATCACGAAGATCATTTTGCGTGGAACTTGCCTGTGAAGCAAGGACATTTTGAAGTAGATGATATGGTTCTCTACCAAAAAGATATTGTCAGAATAAGAGATGTCTACATCAAAGGAGAAGAGACACTCAAAGAGCAAGATAGAATTGTATACAAAATGTTTGAAGATAATTTAATTGAAAAACCATTTACTACAGCAGAATTTGCAAACTGGATGGGCAGGTATTCAAAAGAGCATTCAAAAAATCCAGAAAAAAGTTTTGTTGTTTCTGCATATGATTACGATGTTCCTTTGTACATCTCAACTCTGAAAGATTCTTCACTTGCACTTGACTTGGCACCCCTAAGATTGGCTGGCAAGCAATTTCCCCTAGATTTTGTGAGGGAAATAATTGAACAAGCAGCAATCTTGTACAACTCAAAAAAAGCAGGAATTGTTGAGATAGGTGGGGGTGTTCCTAAAAATACTGCCCAGCAGACAGGTCCACTGCTAGACCAGATTCTAGGATTGGGGCACGGCGGACAAAACTATATCATACAAATTACTGATGCAAGACCTGATACAGGAGGTTTGTCTGGTGCCACACTTCAGGAAGGTAAGAGCTGGGGCAAGGTAAAGGATTCTCATGAAGACGTCATTGTAGTATATGCAGATGCAACCATTGCATTTCCAGTTCTATGTCTATATGCATTGAGCATGGAGAGTCCTAGAAAACCAAAACGATTGTACAAAAAGTTGTGAAAATATTATGATGAACTGTCTGAAACTTATTTTAACAAAAAGAAATTAAATCAACCATAAAACAGATTTTTCTATATTTACAAAATTATTTTTATAGAATCAAAACTGCAGCAGAAAAAACTGTTGTCCATCTGCCCTTAGAATCTCCCACTGCACTCTGTGTGATGTTTCTTGTCTTGTATATCTGTCCAGACACCTTCCATTGTTGCCTTTTTTGATCCCAGTTCTTGTCTACATCAAATGGTATTCCAATAGATGATGCTAACATCTGAGCTGCAATATCCTCTGCATAATCTCCAGCTTCTTTTTCTGTCTCTCCAAAAGACTGATATTCTGATAAATATCCCCACTTTTTCTTGTCAGTTGGCTCTGCCAATCCAACTGATGCAGCCATCAATCTATGTGGTTCATTAGATTGCTGTCGTGCGTAGATTACGAATTGTACACTACCAGGACGAATCAGCTTTAATCCCTCAGTGCGTGATATTACTTTGGCTCCTGGAGGAAATATGCTTGAAATCAACACCAAATTCGTGTTTGGTATGCCTGCATCTCGTAGCGCAAATTCAAAACTTGTGAGTTGATCCTGATGTATGCCTTTGCCTCTGGTAAGAAATATTTTTTTTGGAACCAGATCTAGCATCATCTTCAATCTAGCTAACATGTATTTAAAATCTTTCTAAATACAATAAATGAAATTTCAAGAAATTTATACTACCAAGTAAATTACAAGTGGATGAAAGCTGGTAACCCAGTAAAAGACATCAAAATAAAAAATGGTGATGACCTACAAGATATCTTCAAACAGTTATCAACTTCAGGCGGATTTGAATCACGAAATCTTGCTGACGGTTTTGAAATTCTTTCAACAATGATTGATGATAAACACTGTCTGAAATTTCTATCATTTGTTGCAGCAATTACATCTACAGGTCTTCGAGGAATAATCGTTGATATGCTCAAAAATAAAATGTTTGACGTAGTAATTACCACCTGTGGTGCATTAGACCATGATATTGCAAGATATTTTTCAAATTATTTGGAAGGATCATTTACCTTGGATGACACTGAACTTTTAAAGAAAAACATGCACAGGTTGGGAAATGTGCTTGTTCCCATGGAAAGCTATGGACCTATAATTGAAGAAAAGATGCAAAAGTTTCTTGAAACTGCCTACAAATCAGGCAAAAAAGAAATGTCAACTGCTGATATAACTAGAATGATAGGTGAAAATCTAGGAGAAGGCTCATTCTTGTACTGGGCATACAAGAATAACATTCCAGTAATAGTTCCGGGAATAATGGATGGTGGAGTAGGCAGCCAGATCTGGCTTTTTAGCCAAAAACACAGGGATTTCAGACTCAATGTAGTAACAGACAGCGAGACATTGGCTTCTCTTGTCTTCAAGGCAAAAAAATCTGGAGCTCTCATGTTGGGTGGTGGGATATCAAAACACCATACTCTTTGGTGGAATCAATACCGAGATGGCCTTGATTATGCAGTCTACATTACTACAGCACAAGAGTTTGATGGAAGCCTGAGTGGAGCTCTTGTCAGGGAAGCAATTTCATGGGGCAAGGTAACCAAAAATGCAAAACAAACAACGATACATGCAGAAATAACTACAATTTTGCCATTTCTTTATTCTGCACTACTTGCCAGAGTAAAACGTTGACCGCATAAAATATTTCCAATCAATATTACAATTCAATAATAATGATGGGATGGTCTCTGCATCTTTCCAAGCTTGTCAAAATGATCATGGGGCTTGTCCCCTCTTGCATGGGAATGAGCCTTGCCATCTCCATGAGTATGCGTATACATGACAGGCTTTCTCATGACAACCTCATCAACACGTATCAATAATGATGCAACTTCTGCAGCTGTCTTGATCACTTGTTCTTTTACAACAAGGGGCTCTATGACATCCTGAGAATACATTTCTCTTACTCTTCTTTCCATAGCATCAATTCCATACCATGAATGGATTCTTCCATTATTGTGTTCCAAATTTTTATTTCTTAGCTGTACAATTGTATCAACTACATTCATTCCAGAATTTCTTGCTATGGTCAGTGGAATTTCTTCAAGAGCGTCTGCAAAGTTTTGAACTACAACCTGTTCTCTTCCTTCAATAGAAAGAGATCGTTTCCTGATCTCATTTGCAATTATCATTTCAGTAGAGCCTCCTCCAGCTACTATTGATGGATTGATAAAGAAATCCTTGAGAACTGCAATTGCATCAAGTATGGTGCGATGATATTCATCAAGCATTCTCTTAGAGTTTGCCCGCAATAATATGGTGACAGATTTTGGATTTTTGCATTCAGTTACAAATACCATCTTGTCATCGCCTACAAATTTTTCATAAACCTTCCCTGCAAATCCCAAGTTTTTTTCATTCATGCTCTCAAGATTATTCACTATTGAGGCGCCAGTTGCTTTTTCTAGCCAGTGAATGTCATTTTCTTTTACTCGGCGAATCGATATGATATCTGCTCGTGATAGGTAGTGTAGGGCCAGTCGACTAATTCCTTTCTGGGAAATCACAACATTTGCACCCGAGTCAATTATCCTCCGTGTTTTCTCTTTGATGGTGTCACTTTCCCTTGAAATGTATGCCTGCATCTCTTGGGGTGTGTTTATGATTATCTCTGCATCCGTTTTGGTTCGTTCATTGTCAAGCTCTTCGTTTATCAAAAGAATCTTGGCTTTTTCAATGGATCTTGGCATGGCAGAACTATCTATTGTCTTGTCAATGACTACTCCCTTTACTAGTTCAATATCTGAAGTGTTACCTGGTTTTTCTTCTATTTTTATGTCATCTATCTCAATTTTCCTATCAACAAAATCTGCTATCATACAAAATGCATCAGTCACAAGTTCAGCTACAGATTTTTTTTCACACAGTATGGAAATGGCCTTTGATCTCAGACAGGTCTGTGCTAACTTTACCATGACTTCTTTATTTTTATAACTGGAAGATTTTGCAATTGACTTTAAAAATCTAAGAGCTTGCTCTGCAGCATTTTTGTATCCTATTTCTATTATGGTTGGTGATATGCCCATGTCCAGTAATTTTTCTGCCCTTTCAAGCAAAGAGCCTGCCAAAAGAACCACTGATATTGTTCCATCTCCCACTTCATTGTCAACTGAGTTTGAAGCATCTATCATCACCTTTGCCGCTGGATGTTCAACATCTATCTTGCGTAACATTGTAGAGCCGTTCTTAGTTAGTGTAACCTCTCCTAGAAGATCAATGTACATTTTTTCAAATCCCCTTGGTCCAAATGAGCTCTTGATTAGATCTGCAATTAATTTGCCAGCAAGCAAGTTGTATCTTCTTGCTTCGTCGCCTGTAGAATATTGTGTACCGTCCCCTAATAGCTCTTTTGAACTCATGTAAAGAGAATATATTTAGTAATTATAAAACTTCTGATCAGAAAAAAATCTAAGAGTCTTTACACAACATTTATGGACTAGCTCTGAATTGTAGGTCCAGTTTTGCTGTACCTGTTAAAATTTCTTAGAATCTCTGTCAATGATTCTGTCAGAGCTATGATATCAGCAACAGAATCAGCAAGCATTCTGACAATAATGCCTGAATCCCGTGGCAAAGTGGAACAACTAGCCAAAAGAGGAGTATTTTCTGTAAATGTATTGATTTTATCTACAATGCTTTCTATCTGGATGAGACTGCCAATTATGTACATGCTAGAAAAGACATCTTTTTTGCCAAATACTGACTCAAGGCTTGCCTTGTCTTTTTGACCAAAACTCATGACATCTGTAAATATGGTCTGACCATTTCTGTGAGCTGTTGTGCGAAGAAAACAAAGATCGCAGTCAAACTTTTCACCAGATGCAATACGGCCTGCTATTACGATCTCAGAATAAATCAATACTGCATTATCATCTATCTCAAGATCTACTTGTTGATAAAATCTAGATGATTTGAATGGAATTATCTGGTGTGGAACAAATTCCAGATAACTTTTACTTTTACTGTGTATTCTGATGTATTGTGATGCATAACCTTCCTCCATCTTGTAAATTTTGGTTGCTGACTGGGTGGTGATTCTTGCCATGGAATTTTTTTCCATTGTGATATCAATTTTCTGTTTGTCTCCTTGTAATATTCCGCCAGACGATGACATGATGTAAATGTGTGCAAAATTAGGATAATCTGATTCTGGATACATTGCTTTTTGAATCAAAAATGGAGCTTTTGATAACAATGATTTGATATATGTCTTGGAATCATCATTGTATAATTCAATCTCTATGGTACCATTCTGGCCTGGCATCATGAATTCTTTGTTTGTATAATTTTTGAAAATGTCAGGAATATGCAGAATCATTTTGTTCTGTCCTTTCTAACTACGGGTTTTTTATCAAACAAGATTGATCTGATTATATCTTCTACAACATCTTCTATGCCTTGACCTGTCTGACAGTTGACAAATACATATGGTCTACCACTCCTTATTTTTTCAGCATCTCTTTTCATTATGGATAGATCTGCTCCCACATGTGGTGCAAGATCAATCTTGTTAATGACAAGCAAGTCACAACTTTCTATCCCCAGTCCACCTTTCCTTGGATACTTGTCTCCTCCTGATACATCGATTATGTAAATGAAATAATCTGCAAGGGCAGGACTAAAGGTAGTCATGACATTGTCTCCCCCGCTCTCAATGATTATCAAATCCAAGCTCGGGTCTTTTTTTTCTATTTCGTCAATTACGGCTAGATTGATTGTTGGATCTTCTCGTATGGCAGTGTGTGGACAACCACCTGTTGCTATTCCAATTATCATGTTTTCAGGCATGACTTTGAGCTCTGTAGACAAAATTCGCTGCATCCTTTGGGCGTCTTCTTTTGATATGACATCATTTGATATTATGCAGCACCGGTATCCCCTTTCTATCAAGACAGGTACAACTCTCTCAATGAGGCGCGTTTTTCCAGATCCTACCGGTCCACCAATTCCAATTTTTGGTATCTTTTTATTTTTCAAAACCATTATTTTTCTCCAATTTATGTGATGAACATCTTTGAGCTTTCATGCTCATGAATCATTTGAAAAATATCTGTCATAGGAGTTAGCTGCCAAATATTGTTCAATGATTCTCTTTTGTTGTTCTTTGCAATGAAATTGATCTTATCTGAAAGCAGTGCAAGAATTTTTTGGCCACTGATGTGTTCTGTTATTCCAAGCTTGATCGCTGCCGCTACTACATTTTGACTAAATGAATAAAGCATCATCCTCATACCGCTCTCTTCCGGAATTCCAAGAAATTCTGCAGCTATGCCAAGACAAACAGGATATGTCCCAACAGCTTGACCCGTTTCTATCTTTGTCTGAAATTCTTTTGCAAACTTGTTTTTCTGCTTCGATGTAATTTGGGTTATGCAATTGAGTATCTGCGAGCCAGATCTCACAGACGTATTTCTTACTTCTTTTATCAATCTCATGGAATAGAATAGATTGTCTGCTTCCACAAGTTCTTTGATGTTGTTATTTTTTGCAGCATTCATGGCAGTCAAGAAAATTATGCAGTCGCAGGGAACTAGTTGAAACTCTATTTGTTGTGAAATGAAATTTAAAACATCTTCTTCATTTTTAATCATACCGTGTCTTGCAAGAGACTCTAAACCATTTGATAACCCAAACATTCCTGAGGGAAAAAAGGAATCTGACAGCTGCATTAAAAAAAACTCATGGTCAGTGTTCATGCATATATGTTCCATGTCGAGGTTGAAAAATCTGTTCTTCTGTATAGAACTCTAGATCCTTTCTCACATTCAGTAACAATTTTTCAAACGTCTCAGCCTCTAAATCTGTATGGATGGGAAATGAAAGAGTGTCATCTTTTATCACTATTGGTTTATGCCTATTTCCTATTACGTGGCCCAAAGTAATCAATTCAAAGGGATTTTTCTGTAATTTTTTTATCTTTACAGAGAGCACTTTTTCAGGTAATTGTTCCACAATGATGAATTTTTTGAGATTTGACACGATAACATCACCATGATGCAATTCCGAGTCCATAATGAGCCCTATGTCTGTACCAAGATCGGTTTTCTTTCTTATTCTGCCTCTTTCCAGCTCTTGGCGTGGGATCTTGAGCTTCTCGCAGCTCTTTTTTGATTCCATTTGTTTAAATCGAGTCATCAATTTCTTGTCGTCAAAAATATTTCCAATCACTGATGTTATGGTAAGCATGATGATCTGAGTTATTCTATGAAATTATATTTTTTGATCTTAGTAATTTATTATAAATAATAAATACAAGAACCTACAATAGGTACAGATATGATGCTTAATCCACGAGAAATTGATAAACTCTATATTTTTATGGCAGCTGAAGTTGCAAGGAAAAGAAAAGCAAGAGGATTGAAGCTCAATTATGTCGAATCAGTTGCATTGTTAGCAGATCATATAGTAGAAGGGGCTAGGGATGGAAAGTCTGTTTCTGAGCTGATGAGTTCTGGAAGAAAAGTCTTGACAAGAGATGATGTATTGCCAGGTGTACCAGAATTAATCAAGACAGTACAAACTGAGGCAACCTTTGAAGACGGAACTAAACTTGTCACTGTACATGATCCAATAGTGTAATGCAATGATTCCAGGAGAATATTTCCTAAATGATATGCCAATTATTGCAAATAAAGGCAAGAAAACAGTAAAGGTCAAAGTAAGCAACTCTGGAGATAGGCCAATACAGGTGGGTTCTCATACACATTTCTTTGAGACTAACAAGGCCCTTGTTTTTTCTCGCCAGAAATCTTATGGTTGTCATCTCAATATTCCATCAGGCACATCGGTGCGATTTGAACCAGGGGATACAAAGGAAATAGAACTGACAGAATTTGGGGGGTTGAAGATAGTTTATGGGTTTAATGGACTTGTCAATGGCAAGCTCAGTACCAGAAAACAAATTGCACTCAAGAAAGCAAGAAAAAAAGGATTCAAGGATAGTGATAAGACATGACACTGGTAATTCCTAGAAAACAATACGTGGATCTCTATGGACCTACAAAGGGTGATAAGATCAGACTTGCTGATACTGATCTTATAATTGAGATTGAAAAAGATTTTCAGAATTATGGTGATGAGATAGTTTTTGGTGGTGGCAAAAGTGCAAGAGATGGAATGGGACAAGCAAGTGGTGTCATCAGTAAAAATTCTCCAGATCTTGTCATAACAAACGCAATTATTCTTGATCCAGTTCTTGGTATTGTCAAGGCTGACATTGGCATCAAAAATGGGTTGATATCTGGAATAGGAAAAGCAGGCAATCCAAATGTTATGGACAAAATAGATATGATCATATCTGCAAATACTGAGATAATTGCAGGTGAGCATACCATATGCACCCCTGGAATAATTGATACTCATATTCACTTTATTGCACCCCAGCAGGCAATAGACGCAATTTGTAGCGGCACCACTACCATGATTGGAGGTGGAACAGGACCTGCTGATGGTACCAAGGCAACTACATGCACTCCTGGTCCTTGGAACATTCACAGAATGCTTGAAGCACTTGATGAACTACCCCTAAATTTTGGCCTGCTTGGAAAAGGAAATGATTCACTAGAGCCTGCATTAATGGAACAAATTGCTGCAGGAGCTTGCGGCTTGAAACTGCATGAGGATTGGGGTACAACTCCTGCAACCATAGATGCAGCATTAAAAGTTGCAGATAAAACTGACACTCAGGTGGCTATCCACACAGATACGCTAAACGAGTGTGGCTTTGTTGATGATACGATAGACGCAATAGGTGGGAGAACAATTCACACCTATCACACTGAAGGTGCAGGTGGAGGACATGCTCCAGATATCATGAAAATAGCAGGTAACAAGAATATTCTTCCTTCCTCTACAAATCCCACAAGACCATTTACAGTCAACACTCTTGATGAACACCTAGACATGATGATGGTGTGTCATCATCTGAATTCTTCTGTAAGAGAGGATGTAGCATTTGCAGAGTCAAGAATCAGAGGAGAAACAATAGCTGCAGAAGATGTCTTGCATGACATTGGTGCGCTGAGTATGTATTCTTCTGATAGTCAGGCAATGGGTAGAGTTGGAGAAGTAGGACTCAGAGCATGGCAAACAGCAGATAAAATGAAAAAAATGTCTGGTCGATTGCCCGATGAAATAGGAGATAATGATAATCTTCGTGTAAAAAGATATCTTGCAAAACTTACAATCAATCCTGCCATAACACATGGAGTCTCTTATCATGTTGGTTCTCTTGAGCCTGGCAAGTTAGCTGATATTGTAATGTGGTCTCCAGAATTTTTTGGTGTAAAACCAAAACTTGTGATAAAAGGAGGTTTCATTGCTTATTCCTTGATGGGAGATCCAAACGCATCAATTCCAACACCAGAGCCAGTCTACTATAGACCAATGTTTGGTGCAATGGGAAAAGCAAATTATTCTACTTCCGTAACTTTTACTTCAAAACTTGCAATACGAAATGGTCTTGCAAAAAAATTAGGTCTAAAAAAGAAATTACTTGCAGTCAAAAACTGTAGAAACATTGGCAAGAAAAATATGCTTTACAACAACGCTACTCCAAAAATAGAGATTGATCCTGAAACATACAAAGTCAAAGTTGATGGAAAAATAGCTACAACAGAACCGGCACAAAAATTATCCATGGCACGATTGTATCATTTATTCTAGTTCGACAATCGAAAATCAATATATTTTTATATTTACTAAGTATATAGTATCACATGACTCCAGTCAAGACACGTGATGAAGTTGAAAAGGCTTCTAGAAAAATAACAGAGTCACTCTATGGCTCTGAAATCCAAGATTTCAAGATAAGAGAACTCTTTACATTGCCAGAAAAGGGCCCTCAAGAGGCCTGGGATGTACAAGTGACTTTTCTATTGAATAAACTCAAACACACCGTAGATCTAGTTATTCAACAGAAAGACGGGCATGTAACTAATGCAAGACTGATTGATACAATGGTTCCCTTATAGGACCATTGCCAAAAATATTTTTAATTAATTTTTCCACATTTCTCAAATATCGGTATTTAGAGATAATTATCTTTGATTTTAGTTAAATACTAAGATTTTTAAAATAACATACTGTTCAAACCTCATGCCTAGTCAAGGATATGGAACCATAGGACTAAAGCCTGCAATCATATCCACACTACAAAAGTCTACGGATGAATATTATCCAGGAATGTTTCTTCCCAGTGCCTTGATAATCATGATGAATGAAATAAAACGAGAATATTACGAAGTTGGAATGCACAACATAAAGATCGATTTTTCGGGACGATACACATCATTGACAGTTAGATCAGACGTTAAAATATGGTTTGAGGAAAACTATAAGATATTAAAAGAAAAGTATGAAAAAAAATACAAAGCAAATAACTTTACAAAATTTGCAAGTATCTTCATGCTCAACATATTTGAATCCAAAGCAGTCTCACAGAATAACATTATCAAATTAAAGGAGGCAGACTTTGACTGGTTAAAATCAGAATATAGTCAAAGAAAGAAAGAATATGAGGTGAAATATGGAATAAGAACATTTGAGCAGTTTGCAGACATGTTCTTAAAGGAACTACTAGAAAGAATTAATTCTGCAAAAAAAATTCTGTCATTATAAAAATCTGATTTTCCTACATGTTTGACTAATGTTTCACGATTAGTTTGATAAGACAGCAAGATTAGGAATCGTTTGTTTGCCTAATCCCGTCTTTAAGAGAAGTCTAAAGGTTAACAAAATATCTAACTTTGTTATGTTTGGCATGTCTGTTACTCCTCCATCATGTTTTAGGTCATTTATGTAATCAAATATTTCGTCTACTGTTACAGGTTCATCTGCCAATCCTAATTCACCGTTTACTGCATTGTAGGTTGCAATATGATAACTCAAGAATGACGTTTTGCTCAGGATTTCTTCAGTGTTTGTACCAAATCCAAGACTGACTCTTTCCATAGTTTTTACTAGATCTTTCAAAAATGATTTAAGGTTTAGGGTAAAAAATGTAAACTACTGATTCACAGAGAAAAAATGATGCGTAATCTACATTTTATTTGAAAATTGGTGTAAATTGGTACGTTTTAGCCATAAACCAGCTCGAATCAAGAGAAGGAAATTATAAATACATTTAGTAATTAAATAATATCTGTGAAGATCAAAAATATTCCCCTCAAGCTCATAGACATTGCAGATGAAAATGTTCGAAAAGATCATCCTTTTGGCGAAGACTCTAGAGACCAATTAATTAAAGATCATTTATCCAAGTTCGAATTATTACAGCCAGTAGTTGTCCGATTTGATAATACAAGCAAGAGATACAAGCTGCTCATAGGTCGCAGGAGATTTTTGTCACTAAGTGCAAAAGGAACAAGAGAGATACCGGCAGTGATAACAGAACTCGAGGGTGCAGAAGCAGAGGCAGCTTCTTTGTTTGAGAATTTAATTCGTAAAGATCTGCCACCAATTGAAAAAGCAAAAATGGTAAGAAAGTTAGTTGACTCAACTCAATCAGGTATTACAGGTGTATCGAAAAAATATGGATTGTCTAAAAGTACAGTAAGTGAGTGGCTAAGCGTTTTGACATTAGCAGAACCATTGCAACAAGCATTAGAGAGTGGAGAAATAACACTTTACGAAGCAATACAGATTGCAAGAAAACCAAAAGCGCTACAAGAAAAATTGGTTAATGCAGTATCCGAAGGAAAACTTCAAGAAGTAATGATAAAAACCGGAGTAAAGCGCGGAGCGCCAAAAGGTCTTTTGACTATTCGTCTTGTTTTCAATCCAAAGAAAAAATTTGATAAAAAAATGTGGGATCAATTAAATGATCAAGCCTCTCAAAATGGATTAGAGGTTACAGATTATGTTAAAAATATACTCACAAAGCGTCTTAACTAGTTCGACAATCGAACTGTAACTACAAATCTATTTTGACTATCGTATAGCTAATACTGGACAATGTGCATATGTTATAACATCATTAGCAACACTCCCCATGAGGAATTTTTCAATTCCAGTCATGCCTTTTGTTCCAACTACAATCAAATCTATTTTCTGTTTTTTAGCATAATCTATGATTGCTTTCTCGGCTGATGAGTCCATTATAACTTCAGAATGCATCTGTATTCCTTCCTTCTCACCAAATTCTACTGCCTTTTTGAGTAATTTTTCAGCTTCACCTTTTAATGCATCTTGATAAGCCTTGAGTTTTCCACCTCTGTAATATCCCAGTAAATCTCCCGTAGCCCCAAATGATGACTTTGCTATTACATGAATAACAGTCAACTCTGCTCCTAATGATCTTGCCAAAGTTACTGCATATGCAGTTGCCTTGTTCTTGTATCCAGATTTGTCTATTGCAACAAGTATCTTGTTTATAGCTACATTGGAATCTTCGAATGTGTTCGTCACATGTTTTTTGGTTTGGCTATTCTTAGACATATCGTTCTAATTCCTACACAGGTCCTTTTTTATTTGTGTTAGAAATTTGTCTTACGTCTATAGGATTAGTCCATTCCTCAACACTAGCACCGCTAACCACATCTGCATCACTTGGAATAAGATAAACCACATCGTGTCTCGATGGTGTTCTTTTTTGTGTTGCTAGGCTGACTAGTATGAAGACTGCTAATGATATGAGTGGAGGAATCATTGTATCAAGTCCGCCATATTGGTAATAGGGACTATCAGATGGAGCTATAGTTATGACAAAGAATAAGATTAGTCGTGTGATAGAACCTACTACAATTGATGCAATAGCACCAGATGCTGTTGATTTTTTCCAAAAGGTTCCAAAAACTAGAGGAACAAGACATCCTGCTAAAACAATATCAAATGCCAAGACAAGATATGCGCCTGGTCTTGGAATGAGATAACCTAATGCAAAGGCGGTAAAGAACATGGGGATCACAAAGAGTCTTGTTGCAACAAGTAATTGTCGATCAGTCAGCTTTGGTCTCTTGAGTAATTTTGCTATAATATTTCGTTGCAACATGTTTCTAGATAGCACACTTGCTATAGCTAATGTACCACCATTGGCAGTAGACATACCACAACTGACTGTACTTACTAGCATCAGTATGCCAATTACTGCAGGTACGTGTTTTATTGCAATGATTGGGTACAAAGTATAAGGATCCGCAAGCTTTGGCTCTAATGTAAATCCAATAATTCCTACCATGGTTACAGGTATTAGGATCAGGAGAGTTATTCCAGCACCCATGTAACAGCTTTTTGTTGCGGTACGGCCTCCATCTGCCGCAAATACTCTTTCCATAAAGTCTAACGCTACAATATCTCCTAATCCTAGTGATATTATTGCAGCCCAGTTTAACATAGCTCCACTACCTACATTGAGTAAGCCTGACATATCCATGAATCCGGCAGGCGCATTTGCTACTATAGTGTCCAATCCACCAGGAATTGGAGACCATGGCCCTATGAAAAATAAAAAGCCCGCCCAAAATCCTACCACAGCTAAATAGATGTGGAAGATGTCTGTGTATGCACAAGAGAACAGTCCTCCAAAATACGTATACAGTAGAACAACTGCAGTTGAAATCAACATTGCATAAATTAACGGTATTCCTAAAACTACTGATAAAATATAGCCACTTGCTGCGAGGTTACCGGCAACAAGAACTATGAAACTGACTGCCATGACAGTTCCTGACATTACTTCAGTAGTGTTTCCATATCGTCTATAGTAGAAATCTGCAAGTGTAATCATGTTCATACGGTTAAACCGTTTTCCAAAAAATAATCCAGTCAACACAAGACAAATAGCTAAACCCATGGGAATGACAGCGCCTCCCCAAAAACCACCTGTGAATGTTAACGCGACATTTCCAAGAGATGCATTGCCATCAACTGCTTCTGACACAAGCATTGTGCCGATGAAGAAAAGCGGTAAACTTTTTCCAGCAACAATATATCGTTTACTACTTTTCTTGACAAATTTTACTGCGATAACCCCAATGAATGCGGTTACACCAACGAATGCCATAACGATGATTGGATAATAAAGTGGAATTGCATCAACCATCCCACATAATTAGTAACTATATATTAATAAATATGCCGGTATTGGTACAAGTTTCGACAGTCGAACAATAGCTTAGTACATCGAATAAAATAATTTTTGAATCTAATTTGCAAAAAACTAGAGAGGCAATCAAGTAAACGTAAAAAGATCTGTTCTGTAATGTGTTGAGAAATTTTTATATAAAAATAAATTTAATAATCTACAATTGTTTGGAAAAAAAAGTTATGGATGCGGTTCTTGTGGTATGCAATTCAAAGAACGTGAAGATTTGCTCAAACATGCAGAAGAAATTCACGATAAAAATACAACCTATCTATGCATAACATGTGATGAATCTTTTGAAAACGAATCATCTTTTAGGATACACATGATTCGTAATCACAAAATTTGAATAGATTTTTATCAAAAATCTAAGACTTCATTTTCTTTAGTTTACCAAAAAGTAACGGATCTAACTTTCTTGCAGTATCAAAACTTCTTTGAGATTCATTTTCTTTTCCTAGCATAGATAGTCCACGGCCTTTGTTGTACCATGCTTTTGCGTATTTTTCATTGATTTCTATTGCTTTGTTGAAGCATTCAACTCCTTCAACAAGTTTTCCTAATTTTAGGAGCGTCAATCCTTTGTTGTGCCAGGTTATGGAATTAGACGAATCAATCTCTAATGCCCTGGAAAACGATTCTAATGCTTCATTTTTTCTTCCTTTCTTATCCAACATCAAGCCACGATCCCCCCAAGCAAAATCATTTTCTGAGTTCATTTCTATAGCCTTGTTAAAATATTCAAGGGCTTTGTCATAATGCCGATCGTTAGCAAGATCTTCCCCTAATTGTACCAACTCTTCTGAAGCTTCTTTTCTGGAAGCTTTTTTGTATTTCACTGTAGGAACTTCTGACTGATTTTTCTTAAACCAAGAAAATATCATATCATAGTTATGTAACACGCTATGATTTAAATTAGTATTTATGAAAAACAAATTAGGAAAATTTACGATTAATCAGATTCTTCTACTTTGTGTAATTCATCTTCTTTTTTGTTTCCTCTTATTCCAACTATTCCTATAAACAAGAAGAATCCGGCTGCAACAAGTATTGCTGCAAACATTCCGTAAACTCCACTTAAATCCATCCTCTATTATTAATTCCAGTATATTTAAAATTTTATTTACATAGAAAAATTTTGCAAATAAATTTTAATCTACAATATTAGTTGGATTGATGCATTTTATCATTTTTTTCTTCAGATTTAACACGTAGATTACGGAACACTTTTCATAATTTATGAATCAAGTATGAAAAAGTTCGACTGTAGAACATATTTAAAAACGTAGATTACTTAGACAAATTTAAGTAGATACTAATACAATACTAAAGTGATTAATATGGGTGCAGAATTTTATGGAGAATCATACCGGGGCAATGACGAACCAATTTTTGTGGGCATTCCTACGTTCTTGAAATTGCCTTTGCTTAAAAATAAGGCAGAACTGGAAAAAGTGCGTCCAGATGTTGCCATAATAGGTGAACCTTTTGATTTTGGGACAACTATTAGACCAGGTGCCAGATATGGACCTAGAGCTATAAGAGCAGCTTCAACAGTACCATCTCCTCCGTACGAGCACTTCAACATTGAAACAGGTGTTGATCCATTTGGAGTTTTTAAAACAGTTGATTATGGAGATGTGAATATTGTACCAGGCGATGTGGTAGAATCCCACAGAAGAATGACTGACAAGGTTAAAGAAGTGTTAGATATTGACGGCATTCCTGTCATGCTTGGTGGTGATCATTCCATCACTTTTGCAAATGTACGAGCCTTTGCAAAGAAATACAAGAACATAGGAATGATTCACATTGATACGCATGCTGACTGTGCACCACAGGGTTTGTGTGGTTTCAAGTATGATCATGGGGCTCACATTAGAAGAATAATGGAATTAGGATGTCTAAAAGGAAAGAATTACACCCTAATTGGACCTCGTGGATACTGGCCAGGTCCAGATCTATACAAGTGGATGGCAGATCAAGACTTTCAATGGTTCACTATGCTTGATGTAGAAGAGTTAGGCATAGATAGAATTGCCAAAGAGGCAGCAGACAGAGCTAATGACAATGTCGATGCAGTGTACATTAGTTGGGACATTGATACATTTGACCCAGCATATGCTCCAGGAACTGGAGAGCCAGAACCAAACGGACTCACCTCCAGAGAAGGAATGAGACTGATGAGATTACTTTCATCCTCGTTTGATCCCGACAAGTTTGCTTTTGACTTGGTCGAAGTAGCCCCCAACTATGATGTCAGTGATGGTAATTCGTATAGTGGCGGAATCACTTCAGGTCTTGCAAACCGCTTGATAGTAGAGCTCTTAGCAGGACTATCACTCACAAAGAAAGGAGAGACTGAAGGTAGACCAGTAAGACCAAAATCTTATCGTGGTACAGGGAACACATACAGCTTTGGTAAACCTAAAGCCCAGATTCCGAAAAGGAATTGATTAGAATCGAGGTCTTGATAGAGGGAGAGCCAGACATTCTTCCCTCTATCAAACTCTTTGAATTCAAAGATGAGGATGAGGCAATTTTTCTCAATGTCATAGAAATGGTCAAAGACAAACTCTCAAGAAATTTGAGGCTAAACACTCATGAAACTCTACATGTATTTTGTGCATATGTTGTTAGTGAAATTCGTTCAGGAAAATCAGAATCGCAAATCATAGATAACTCATCAAAAATTTTAACAAGAGACAATGTTTTGTTCGGGGTACCAGAAACCTTAAGACAAATTACGTTCAATATTACCGTAGATAATTTGCCAAAAAAGATAATCCAATTTATTGAACCAATTCCAACTATGAATTACGTAATGGCAGATCCCAGAGCAGTTGTGGTAACCAATTGTGAGAAACAGAAATAAAAATATCTTTGAAAAAATCTGGACTTCGATGGCAATTATAATTATTTCAGGATTAACTGGAAAAGCTAATGTTGCTACATTCTTTGATGATGAGAGGAAAGAATAGGCTGGTGTAAATTTGAAGGAGATCTACTGTAATAACTGCAAGAAATCATTTGGCTCATACAATGAAAAATATTTCTCAGATAAAGATCTTGAAAAAATGAAAACCCATTATGGTTCATTACATATTTTTTATGGGCATGATGTAATTATTTCATTAAATACAAAAGATAAAAGATTGTAACTCTAAATGATACTATGAAGAAAAAACAAAGATCATCTCATGATGACGAGAGAAATGTCATGAGAATAAGTATGTCCTTATCAGCCAAACTTTTGGCTGAATTTGATCGTGCGATGAAAAAAGCAGGATATTCTGATAGATCAAAGGCAATACAGACTGCCCTGCATTCATTTGTAGATGAATATGGATGGAAGGGAAATGATAATCATGAAGGGGCAGGTGCAATAGTTTTGTTGTATGACAATCATACGTATAACCATGACTCTGAATCTACAGAATCGCAGCATGACTATACCGACATTATCAGTGCTGTAACGCATACCCATCTTGATCATGAAAATTGTCTGGAAACAATAATGGTCAAGGGAGAAATAGGAAGGATAAAAGAACTGGCTAGAAAAATTTCAAAGAATCGTGGAATCAAAAGTTTGAAGATCAATTTCGTAACTATGGTCTAGAATATTTTTGCACTTTACGTATGGCATTTTAGAAGCAGTTTGGTAGTTTACGATTTTTTACATCATATTTTTATAGAAATATTATTTACTAAATCCGTGCTTTGTTTGGTATTACTTTTTAAGAATTTTGTAATACTATGTAACAAGGAGGTTTCTTAGATGGCAGACGCCTGGTCTTTTATCTTGGTGTCAATACCTGTGATGATACTGTTTGGAATACGTCATGGATTAGACGTTGATCATATTACTGCAATTGATAATCTTGTTAGGTTACACAATGCCACAAAAAAATCAAGACTAGTAGGGGCGGGATTCAGTTCTGGCCACATGATGTCCGTTCTTGCCGAAATGATTTTCATCATATATGTAGTTGGCAGCATTACTAGCACAGGCAACCTACAGTTTTGGGGAGGCATCACAGGTGCAATAGCACTAGGTACAATTGGTGCAGTCAACATCTATGCAATGAAAAAATGGGGCAAGAGCGGTTCTGCAATACTTGCAAGCAAGGTACTCAACAGAGTTGGAATACTTGGTCCAGTAGGCTCTTCTTTTGTAACAGGCATGGTATTTGGCCTGGGCTTTGATACTGCGACACAAATTTCTGCAATTACAATATCTGCAGTGGCATCAGCTACTACAGGAATCCAGACAGCACTGATTCTCTCAGGATTCTTTGCACTTGGCATGATCCCAGTGGATACACTAGACAGTGTCATGATACGCTCTGCATTCTCTAGAATATTTGACACCAAGGGTTTCCGGTACATGACATATGGATTGAGTGGAGTTGCACTCTTTGTTGCCGCATTTGAATCATATTCAACAATAACTGGTAACAACATACTTTCACCGTTAGCAGGTCCAGTCTTGGCAGGTTCCATACTTGCGATATCATTTGGATATGCATTTGCAACAAGAAAGAAAAAATTGCAGCGTCATACTGAAAGCTCTAAAGAAAAACTCTAGCTGATTCTTTTTTCAATTTCCTTTCTGATAAATTTTGCAATCTTTGACTTTTCTTTCCATCCCGATTCAGTGGTACCTTTCAAGTCAACTGACATTACATTGTTGTAACTCGAATTTTCCTTGTATCTTTTTGTGCCAATGTCATTTGCGATAACCAGATCACAGTCTGCTTGTACAATTTTCTCTCTTGCTTTTTTAATCAACTGTTCCTTGGATATACCAGTCTCTGCCTTGAACCCGACAAGAAATGTATTCCTCTGGATCTTTTTGACATCGTTTATCATCTTTGGAACTCGCTCAAGCTTTAAAGAAATCCGTAAAAGATCGCTGTCAAGTTTTGTCTTTCTTGGTTTTTCTGGAGTATAGTCAGATACAGCAGCAGCTAGTATCACAATGTCCCATTTTTGTCTCATCTCTTTTTTTAGCGCCTCACTCATCTGCAAACTTGTCTTGACGTGTACCACTTTGGCGCCTTTTGGAGGCACCTCTGTGCCTGGGCCATAAATCATGGTAACCTTGGAGCCTGCTGAGACAAACTCTGATGCAAGTAATACGCCGGTCTTGCCAGTACTCTGGTTTGTAATCACTCTCACTGGGTCGATGTATTCTATGGTAGGTCCTGCAGTTATCAAGACCTTTTTTCCCTTCAAAACAGGTGACGAGCCAAACCTTTGCAGAATCACACCCAGTATCTCCTCGGGTTCAGCAGCCTTTGCCTTTCCCTCGATAAATTTTGGAGAGATAAAATCAACCTTATTTTTTAAAAATTCAATGTTATGTACCACAGCAGGGTTTTCATACATTGCCTGGTGCATTGCAAGTGCAATTATGATTGGAATCTTGGAGCCAAGCCCCACACTTAGCACAGTAGATATCGGAGTGTCATCAATTCCGTTTGCAAGTTTGCCTAGCGTATTTGCAGTGCATGGATATACAACAATAAGATCTGATTGTCTATAGTCTGCAACTTTTATGTGCTCCAGGTCTCCCGTAAGTTTTGTTATCACGGGATTTCCAGTTGCCCACTTGAAATAACTTGGCTGTATCAAGTCAGTTGCAGCCTTGCTTGCAACACAGGTGACATCTCCACCATGTCGCATCAGTAATCTTGCAAGCTCTATTGACTTGTATGCAGCAACACTTCCTGATATGCACAAGACAATTTTTTTTCCTGCAAGTTCTGTACCGTCAGAGCCCACTATATCCAGCGAGGGATGTTTTTCAACCAATCTCTTTTCTCAACCTTTCAAGTTCAGATTTTTCCATCAAAAAAGAGTGTTCTGCTCCGGGAAACTTGCCTGATGTTACATCATTTTTGTATGACTGGATTGCTCCAACAATATCTGTAGACAATTCAAGATATCTTTTTGCAAATTTTGGTTTTATTTTTTCATACAATCCAAGTAGATCGTGGACAACAAGTACCTGTCCGTCACAGTCAGGCCCAGAACCTATTCCAATAGTAGGAATACTGACAGAATCTGAAATAATCTTTGATACCTCTCTTGTCACCATCTCAAGTGTTATGCAAAAAGCGCCTGCCTTCTCTAGTGCCTTGGCAGAATCAATCAACTTTAACGCAGCATCTTTTGTCTTTGCCTGGACCTTGTAGCCTTCCTGCAGTGTGGTAGTCTGGGGCTGGAATCCAATGTGGCCCATCACAGGTATGCCAATTTCCACTATCGCATGTATGGTATCTTTAATCTCAGTTCCACCCTCTAGTTTTACTGCATCTGCACCAGACTTGACAAGCCTTCCAGCATTCTCAATTGCCTGCGACTTGCTTGACTGGTATGACATGAATGGCATGTCTGCAACAACTAGCGCATTCTGTCTACCCCTTGCAACTGCTTCTGTAAAAAGACACATCTGGTCCATCGTAACTGGTATGGTATTGTCATATCCCAACATCACCATCCCTGCACTGTCGCCTACAAGCATCATGTCAACTCCTGCCTTGTCACATAACTGCGATGTGGTATAATCATACGCAGTGATGACTGTAATTTTCTTGGAATTTTTCATTGACAAGATATCTCTGACAGACTTAGGCATTTGCCATTCTCCTCAGGTTTTTTCTTATGGTATTAATTGATTTTTTCAAGTTCTTTTTGTTGTCAAACTTTTTTTCTACCAGATCTTGCTTTGATAATTTTTTACAGACATCAATCAATATTTTCATTCCGCGGATTACGTTATCCACTATGGTGATATCTGCAGTCTGTGCAGTACGCGACATGGGGTTCAAGTCAAACGTAATCACATCTTTTCCAAATTTCTTTAGTGCGATAGTCCTGTCCCCATCCTCTAGTGGAACAAGTACCACATCTGCAGAAAATATTCCTCGTTTGTCAACAACTCTTCTTGCGCTGTCAAGCTTGGGGATTCTCTTTGCAAATTTTGGATCAATTCCTAGTATCTCTTTTGCACCGTTTTTCTTCAAGTGTACAGCAATGGCTTTTTTTCGTTTCTCGCTTGCATAAAACAGGTTCACCTCAATCTTTGCACCAGTAACTTTAGACAGTTCCACAATCTCTTTTGCACAAA
The DNA here is from genome assembly GCA_025449485.1 of Nitrosotalea sp. Lineage (GTDB taxonomy): Archaea > Thermoproteota > Nitrososphaeria > Nitrososphaerales > Nitrosopumilaceae > Nitrosotalea. The sequence continues at coordinate 26,723 of JANWJG010000014.1, forward strand.
GTGCGGCAAAGTTCCCGTTTACTGATATTACAGGTGATTTTGCAGTCAAAAGGGAGACGGCAGCAGCCCTTATTGCCTTGCGCGAAGTCTTGGTCGTTTTTTCACCTATGAGATAGTCAAACATCTCGCCTCTGCCGTGAGCCAAAAGGCCTTCTTCAACAACAAGCCCATCTCTAAAACCATGCACAAGTTTTTCCCGGATGTATAAAGATGCGGCTCTAGGGTGTGTCTTTGGAATCAAAACACTAGGAGACTCTGACTCCGCTCTTGTCAATACCAGTCTTGATTACCAGTCCGTCATATTTTTTTAGAATCTGCATTACTTGGATTTCTTTTGTCTTTGGTACAAGTGTAAATACAGTCTCACCAAACATTGCAACACCTGACTTGAATCCGTTCTTTGATAGATCGTCTATCACTTTTTGCATCTGTGGTGTGATTACATCAACATATTTTGCAAACTCTAGTGACATGTCCAAAAACTCCATCTGATCCCTTGACTTTAATAATTTTGTAACCATCTTTCCTCCAAGACCGTTTATCTTTGACAGTTCTGTCTTGATAAAGTGCTTTGTAGATATTGGTGAAAAGCAAATTACAATTGCGGTATAATCTGTATGGATCTTTTGCAGGCTGCCAATTCCTGGAGCGCCATGCTTTGTCCTGATTTCAAACCCACCATGATACGATGATAGTACAGTACCAAGTCCTGTCTTGCAATGGATCTCTGCATTGTGTGCAATCTGTCCTATTCTAGTACGGGATAGATTTGTCCCAAGTGCCTTGTTTAGTGCAAATGCAAGACTTAGTGCAACTGCTCCACTTGAGCCAAGACCATATCCGACAGGAATGGTAGTGCTGTGCTCAATTTCTAAAAACCAATTCTCCTTTACAATTTTAAAAAATTCTCTTACAACAAATTCCGAGACCTGTGTATTATCTGACTGGAATCCAGTTACTACAATCTTAAACCCAGGTTTATCAGAACTTGTAACCTTGACACGTGTTGTCACTCCCTCCTTGATGCAAAATCCTGCACCTATGGAACCTTTCTGCTCTGGCTCTTTCTCCCCGACTTCGGCCTTGAAAAATCCAGTGATATGTCCTGGTGCAAAGGCTACTGCCTGCATAACTAGCTTAAATTTAAGAGAAAATATAAAAATGATCATTAAATTATATAAATTAGTATAAATTGACTAAATTCATTCGACGCCTGCAAAGAATAGGGAGCAGCATACTGGTGTCACTACCAATAGAGTGGGTCCAGGCAAACAAGCTTGAAAAAAGTGACGAAGTAGAAATTGAAACCGGTACCAACAGTATCTCCATTACACCAACTGGAGGAAGCAGGCCACCAAATGAAGTCATAATTCCATATCCTGTATCAAAACAAGAAAACATTAGCGCCTATGTGACAGGTGCATACCTGCTTGGATATGATATAATCAAGATCAGCGGAAGGTCTACAATATCAGCAGAGGACAGAGAAAAGATCCGTGGCCTGATGCGAAGACTTGTCGGTATGGAGATAGTCGAAGAGGATGCATCAAATGTTAACGTCCAGTTTTTACTTGATGCAACTACACTAAGCCCTGACAAGATACTAAAAAGAATGAGCTCAATTGTTCTTGGAATGTTCCGTGATACAACATCATGTCTTGTGTCTGATGATCGTTCTGTACTGGATACAATGTCAAGCAGGGACGATGAAATTGACAGACAATATTTCTTGTTGGTAAGATTGATTCGAAGCGCAATGGTTGACAAGAAACTTGCAACTGCACTAAACTTGGGAAATATTGATATCTTGGATTATAGAGTTGCAGCCAACTTGCTAGAGACTGCAGGAGACATCATAACAGATCTTGCTCATTCAATATCCGAGTTACCTATGGCCAAGTCTGATACAAAAAAACTGTACGATGTTGCAAAAGAGATAGAAAACGTTCATGAAAAATCAATCACCTCATTTATTGAGAACAATAGAAAATTGGCAATTGAGGCAATCACGTTGCACAGAAACTATCAAAAAAAGATCATAAGTGTCGGCTCGTCAATTGATCCAAAAAAACAAGGTTCCATACAACTTTTGAATTTAATATTTACATTTGAAAAACTATCAAGGTGTTGGGCAGATGTTGCAGACTTGGTAAAACCAGTCTATACGTGATGTTTTGTGGTATAAGCAAGAACTGCACAGATTGTTTTTGAATCAGTAATCTTTCCGGACATTATCATCTTGACTACTTTTTTGATATCCATCTTTACAACTGACATGATTTCATCTTGGTCAAGCTGCAAGTCTCCTACTTTTTTTAGTCCAGTTGCTACATAGCAATGGATGATTTCAGTATTGTATCCAATCGATGGATAGTACTTGATTAGTGGAACCATCTTTTTTGCAGTGTGTCCAGTTTCTTCGCGCAGTTCCCTGTGGGCACACTTTAACGGCTTTTCTCCCTTTTCAAGTGTCCCTGCCGGAATTTCAAGCACATACCCATGGGGAAATCTGTGCTGTCGCACAAGCAGTATCTTGCCTGATTCAATTGCAAGTATTGCAGCAGCACCTGGGTGCTCTATTACTTCACGTGTAACTTTTCGCTTGTTTATTGATAAAGTGTAAAGACTAAGTGAGAGAACTCTGCCCTTGAAGACATTTTTCCTCATTTGATGGAACCACAAAATAATATGTTATGAATGTATCTCAGACATGAGGTGCAGTTTTTTGGATTTCTTGGCCTGTATGATTGCTCTCTCAACCCACTTGCCTTGCAATGTAATTTTTTTTGGAATAAACAAGTCAACAGAATGTATTCCTTCTATGCCATGTGCCTTGGCAGAAAGATCGTCCATCTTGTAGATGTTATCAGTATACATGAATAGCACAATCTGGTCCATGTGCACAAATGGTTTTTGCAAAAATGATCCAGAAAATGTCTTGTCTAATATAGCAAGTGTCTTTTTCACATTTTCTTTTACCCTAACCAATATGACAAACGGAATAAACTCTTCCATCTTTTTTGGATTGTATATTACAGTAAACTGGATGGCTTCATCATTTTGTAATTTATCAAGTGAGCGAGTCACAGTCTTTGTAGAAAAACCAGATTTTTTTGCAATCTCTTCTATTTTTAGCCGTGGGTTTTTTAATAAAATGTCAATGATCTCAATGTCTGTCTTTGTCAGGTCTGATCGAATCTCTGGATTTTTTGCCTCAAAGATGCTAAGCACTCTTACATCTCGCAACAAATTTTTTGCAATCTCCATCTTTTGTGCAGGATCTTCTTTTACTACAATACTGCATACTGCTATGCCTCCAACACATGGAACAACAAAGAACGGATCCCCTACCAATTTTATCTGATTGATTATATCATCAATCTCTTTTCCTGTAACAACAAAATACAAAACACTGTACCCAAGAACAGGAGGCTCTATCTTTAGCACAAACTCTTGGATAATTTTTTTGTCAAGCATTTTTTGAATTCTTGATTTTACCGAAACGCCAGAGATGCCAATCTCTTGTCCTATCTGCCTGTCAGGTTTTCTACAGTTGTTAAGAAGATGTGAGAGAATCTGTATGTCTAATTTGTCCATTTGTTATGCAATTACCCCATCAATTATATCAAATCGAACATGTATTATTTATAATTGTCTGATATGACAAGTATACATCGCTAAAACATTAAATAACAGACTAATCATGATCGTCTATTGGATTATCGCGCACAAATTGGCATTAGATTCATCACAAGGCGCAAAGGCAGCCTCATTGCGGCAAGCCTTGCAGTTGCAATTGCTATACTTGTAGTCCAGGTAAATTCTGTTATATTCCAGGGACTGTACGATGCAATTGTCCGTGATCAGATAAACTATCGATTCGGACATGTATACATTACACGACAAGAGAACTTTATCACAAAATCTGATTTTGTACTGGTAAACTGGCTTGAAAGAATTCCATATGTCCAGGCCGCTGCTCCAAGAATAGAGTCTGTTGCTTCAATCAACGCAACAGTAAATGGAAAAATAATTCGTGATTATTCTGTACCGGTCATTGGAGTCGATCCAGTTCTTGACAGGGAAGCATCTACAATGTATCAGACTGTGGGTGCTGGCGGTCAGTATGTGACATACAGAGATTCAGTGGTGGTTGGAGCAATGGTAGACAGAGATCTTGGTGGCCCGCAAGTAGGTGACACTATCAAACTAAAATTCAAAGATCAGTTTGGAAATGATGTTCTACGAAGATTAACTATAGTTGGAATAACTGCAACTGCAGGTTCAGTAGGTCTTGACAATGGTATCATAATGAATATTGATACATTGCGAGAAATTTTAAACAGACCTCATGAAACACAAGCAATTATAGTAAAACTAAACGATCCCACAAAGGATGTAGATGTCAAGAACTTGTTTCTTGCAGCATATCCTTCAACTGCTGACAAATTCAAAGCTCAAACAATCGAAGAATCAGCAGAGCAGACACTTAGCGGTTTTCGTTCAGGTATTGCGCTGATTAATTTAGTTGGATATTTTGGAATGATGTCTTCTGCATTTGCTGTAGTTACAATACAAATGATGCAGGTATCAAGCAAGACTAGAGACATTGGTGTGATGAGGGCAATTGGCGCAAAAAGAAAAGATGTACTGCTAGTTTTCATATTTCAAGGAATGGTCATTGGTATAATAGGTGCAGGACTTGGGACTGTCATGGGAGTAGCATATACCGCATACGCAAAAGAGACCCACATGACATTTCAGGGAAGCTTGGCACTTGAGGTGAAATACAACTGGACAAGCATAATCCAGACCGATATTCTGGCATTTGTACTTGCAGTTGTAGCGTCAATCTATCCTGCATACAAGGCTACGAAATTAGAGCCTGTGGAGGCAATGAGAGTTGGCTGATTACGTATTAGAAGTTCAAAACATCGACAAGGTATACGGACAGGGAGAGACCGAGGTCTATGCCTTGAGAAATCTCTCATTTAAGGTCAAGCGCGGAGAATTCATGCTAATTGTAGGAAGCTCAGGCTCTGGCAAGTCTACGTTGCTTAACATGATTGGATTGCTTGACAGGCCAACAAGGGGAAAAGTGATAATTGATGGAGTGGACACGTCAGAGCTTACTGACAACCAACTTTCTGCGTTTAGAAACACAAAACTTGGATTCATATTTCAATTTTCAAATCTCTTGTCAGATCTTACAGTTCTTGAAAACGTTACACTACCAAGAAAGATTCAGGGTACCATACAAAATTCTTCAGACGAGGCAAGGACATTACTCAAAACAGTTGGACTAGAAAATCAGATGCACAAGTTTGGAAACCAAATATCTGGTGGACAGGCACAAAGAGTAGCAATCACAAGGGCATTGATTGCAAAACCAGCTGTAGTACTTGCAGACGAGCCTACAGGAAACTTGGATTCAATATCTGCTGAAACTACTGTACAGCTACTAAAATCCTTGAACAGAAAACTATACCAGACATTTATCATTGTAACACACGACAGACACCAGTTTGGAGAGGTGGATAAAGTAGTAACAATAAAAGATGGCCGAATTTTAAAAGAAGAGATGGAGGCAAATCTGACATGATCTACAAAAGTATTCTTCTTCTAGTATTATTGTCTGTAGGACAGATTGTAATTCCAAGCTATGCCCAAACTGCTGAGCACCTTGCACCAGGTCAGTCACCCTTTGAGCATGGATTCAATGATGTAAAACTTCTTGATGCATACTTTGGTCCTGCTGGACAAAAGATCGAGGCAGAGCCAGGTGACAAGAATGTTCCATTAACAATCGTATTATCAAATGTTGGAACAGAAGACATCTCTGGAATACAAGGTCTACTTAGCTTGCCAGCAGGATTTTCAGGGGCTGTTTCAAACAATGGACTCATCCAGGCAGACAACATCCAGACCGCTACTGCAGGCCAATCCTTTACGCTTACATTCTTTGTAAATGTGGATAAGACAATCAATATCCACGACTATTCAGGTACAGTCAAGGTTACATATTCAAGGGTACGAGAAAATGGAGAACGAACAGCATTTCTTGACTTTAATTTCAAAGTTACAGGAAAGAGCGTGATAAACCTCAAGGCAGAAAATCCATTCTTGGATCCTGCATCAAATAATGAAATAACAATCCAGATATCAAATGCCGGAACTGCACCGCTCAATGACGTCGATGTTGTAATTCAAAGAGATCAAAATAGCGGTACTACCTCTAGCACAAACAACCTACAAGGAATTGTGCTTGACCAGAATCACTGGAAGGTGGGAACAGTCCAGCCTGGCTCATCAAACACATTTACAATCCAGACATTTATCCCACAAAGTGTTGCAGGCCAGACAATACATGCACCATTTACTGTAACATATTTTGACGGGCAAGGAAACCAAGTTACAACAGCAAGGACTGTAGACTTTATTGTTGGACCAACAAGTTCTGTATCAATAATAAAATTGTCATCCCCTCCATATCTTTTGACTGCAGTTATGCAAAACCTAACACTAGGAATTGAAAACTTGTCCCCCTCAAAGATATCTGATCTATCAATTTCAATCACACCAAACTCTAACAGCTTGAAGATTCTACAAGACAACAAGTGGTTCATAAAAGAAATAAACCCACTTGAAAAGACCGACCTTGTAATCCCAGTATTTGCAGACAAGAGCATCGAGGGCCAGGCAGTAGATTATGAAGTTGATGTACAGTATACAAAGGACGGTGCAACAGTAATTGAGAAACAAAACTTTGCAACCTACATCAGGGGAGTAATTGATATCTCAGTTCATGACATTGGCCTAACAGAGATTGCAGGTCAGAAGATGATAACTGGAGACGTACTCAACCAAGGAAATGTCAAGGCAGTCTTTGGCCAAGTGACCGTAATGCCTCTAGATAATCAAGCAATCAAAAAGTCAAGCCAGTATATTGGAGACATTGACATTGACGCACCAGTTCCATTTAACATTCCACTAAGTTATGATTCCCCACCATCAGGTGACCAAAAAATCCAAGTGACACTGACATGGAAGGATACTTTATTGCAGCAGCATACAATAACAGAAATTGATACTGTATCATTTGGAGCTCCCCCGGTACAATCAAGTGACAGCTCTAACGCAAGCCAACTCCAAATCATCATACTTGTGGCAATTGCAGCAGGAATAGGTGGTATTGTATTCAAGGTACGAAAGAAAAAGATTGTACTTGAAAAGAAAATCGAAGAATCAAGCTAAGGGTATATTTACAGCAAAGGCATTTTTTTAGACATGATATGGGATGAAATCGAGATCCCAAAAGAAGTTCGCCATTTTATGCTTGAAGGAGCAGAGGAGACAGTACTGGGTCAACAAAATGGCGCAAAAAAACAGTATCGTTATGGTAATCTACACATAAGAGAATATGACGACAAGTATTTGGTTCACATGGATAAAGTTGATCCAAGAAAAGATCCACTAGGACATCTTGTAAAAGATGCTCCAGAAATTCTAGTTGGAATCACAAGCGGTATAGTTGCGGCAAAAAAAGTTTCATCAAGTGTTTACAAATTACAAAAGAACATGCCATTTGCAAAGAGCACATCTATCTTTGCAGGACTTGTGGCATCAGTACTTGCAGGCTATGCAGGCTATACCATAACAAAAAAACTAAAAGAGTTCTAAGGGAGGAGAAGACAAATTTCCCGACTTCGAACAATCCAAACCTTCATCAAACTAGTGCCACTTGTTTTTGCATTACGAAAGGACAGAAGAGAGTGGGTAAGAAAACAAGGAAAAAATGTTGACACCAAAAGATACCAAAAAAATGCACGCAAGGCACTTGATACATTTCTGTCACTTGGACCTGTATACATCAAGTTGGGCCAATGGCTCTCATCACGGGCTGATATATTGCCACAGCCATATCTTGAGGAGCTTGCAAAACTGCAAGATGAGGTTCCAGCAGAATCATTTGACAAGGTAAAGCCAATCATAGAAAAAGATCTTGGGCCAATGGACCAGAGTTTTGATTTTGTTGACACCAACGTAATTTCTGGCGCATCACTTGGACAGGTCTACAAGGCAAGGCTCCAAGGAAAAGATGTAATCATCAAGGTCAAAAGACCAGGGATTGAAAAAGTCGTTGAAGAAGATATCCGCGTATTAAAAAAAATTATTCCGTTTGCAATGAAGTTTGTCGATCCCAATCTACGATATTCTGCCGAGGCAATGCTTTCACAGTTTATCGAAACAATAAACGAAGAGATGGATTACCGAATCGAGTCCCAGAACCTAAAGGCAATCAAGAAAAACATGCAGAGCTATCCAAAGCTGATAATTCCATCTGTAATAGACAACAGGTCAAGCAAAAACGTACTAACAATGGAGTATCTCCCAGGAATAAAAATAACAAATGTCAAGGCACTTGATGAGGCAG
>JANWJG010000015.1 GCA_025449485.1 Nitrosotalea sp.
GAAATTGTAAATAATCTCCCAAGTACTGAAGCTGAATTGCGAGCATTTACTTTTGGTTGGAAGAAACTAATTCTTGCTGAAACGCTCGACAAGATGCTAAAGATAATCAAGGAGAACTCTTAAGTTTTAGGAGTCCGGTTTTTCGTGGAACACACTCAAACTAGAAAGTATGAGGAATACGCCTACGTATTAGATTTTGTTACAAGAGGAAAATCAACTACCGTACGAGGACGAGACGGAATAATTGTTACAGCTATTGGAGAAGAACGACTCACCATACTTGAATTGCTTGCCATGCCAAACTCTACATTTGAGATTGGAGAGCGAGTCTACATCGGTAAAGAAGGCAGAACAAAGATACTCTCAGTGCTTGGCAGATTAGAACATGAACACATTTCATCTTCAGCACAGAGTGAACTAAATGCAGTAATTGAAAAAATTGTCATGCAAAATGAAAAAAGATTTGTGGATTATCTGAACAACTCACAGCCGCTTACTCCAAGAATACATGCACTTGAGTTGATACCAGGAATTGGAAAGACCTACATGAAGACAATGCTAGAAGAACGAGAAAAGAAAAAGTTTACAGACTTTAAGGATTTGCAGGAAAGGGTTGGACTAAAGGAACCAGCAAAACAGATTGCAAAGAGAATCATCGAAGAGATAACAGGAGAAACAAGGATGAGTCTCTTTGTTAGAAAATGATCAAGCGCAAGTTACTAGGTCAGCATTTTTTAATATCACAATCAATCGCAAAAGCAATAGTTGACTCTGCAGGTATCACAAAAGATGATATTGTTCTTGAGATAGGCACAGGCCAAGGCATACTTACACCATTTTTATGCAAAGATGCAAAACATGTCATCTCTGTTGAAAAAGACCCCGTCTTGTATTCCAAGGCAAAAGATGCATTTTCTCATATCCAGAACCTAATCTTGGAAAAAGGAGATGCCTTCAAGAAAGATATTGCATTTACAATCCTTGTATCAAATCTTCCATATTCTGAGAGCCGCACTGCCGTAGAATGGCTTGTTCAGAGAAAGTTCAAGCGTGCCACTGTGATGGTCCAAAAGGAATTTGCCCAAAAACTGGCTAAAAAAAATGGCAAAGAAAGAAGAGCCATATCAGTTCTTGCAAATTATTGCCTTGAGATTGAAAACATCATGGATGTAAAAAACACAAACTTTAGGCCTCCTCCAAAGGTTGACTCTGTTGTGATATCTATTGTCCAAAAACATGTACTGTCTGATAAAACGGTTCATACAGTAAACAAACTATTTTCATTCAAAAGAAAGACCATACGACACATTGGAAAAAAGATGGGGCTAGAGATTGATTCTGATAAGAGACTTGAAGAGATGCCCGATAGTGAGATAATAGACATTGCAAAAAGAATCCAACAATAATTACTATATTCCAGCAGAGGATTCTATCTTTTTTGCTGACTATCTAAAAGATAAAAAAGGAAGATCTGCACTTGACATTGGAACAGGTTCTGGTATTATTGCAAATGTTTTATCAAAGAATTTTTCGTTTGTTGTAGCAACTGATGTCAACATCTTGGCTCTTGTCAAGGCACATGAAACAATTGACAATTGCATCTGTTGCAATGCTGCTGATGCATTGCATGCTAGTTTTGATCTAATTGTGTGCAACTTGCCGTATCTTCCATCTGATGAATTACTTGATCCTGCAGTAGATGGACTCTCTGATGGTACCAAGATTCCAGGTATGATAATAAAATCTGCCAGCTCAAGAATTGAAAAAAATGGCAAGATGATATTTCTGACCTCTTCTCTTGCAAAGTATGAGACACTTGTGCAACTGTCCGAGTCTCTTGGGTTTTATGTTACAATTGCAGCAAAAAAGAAACTGTTCTACGAAGAGTTGATTATAATTGAATGCACAAAAAACAAGCCCTAATATGATTTTCTTATAAAAAGTACACCTAGTTTATCTGTAAAGAAACAAAATTGATGTTATTGAAATTTCACCATGTGGTGTATGCTGTTGCAATAGCTATTATTTTCTATACTGCATCGGCTACAAATGCACAAGCACTTGATACCCAGGTGACCATAGTAAATGATACATCCAACAACCATTGCAGGCCTAGTCTGTCATGCTATACACCATTTCAAGTAAATATTGCTGCAGGGGATACAATCACATGGATAAATCAAGACAACAAGACCCACACTGCTACAACTGGGACATCAAACTATGGCCCACAGGGTGTCTTTGACAGTGGAATAATACAGCCTGGCAAGTCGTTTACCCAGTTCTTTGGTACTGTTGGAAGATACAGCTACTATGACAAGACTGACATGTGGCCATCTGGAGTTATTGTGGTATCAAAAGAATTCTCACACGCAGAACTTTCCTGGGTTCCTAATTCATTAAAGATTGAAAAACAAAATTATACATCAAATGGTATTGTGATAACAAAACAGATCCAAAACACTGGAAACGCTGATGCAAGTTCCATAATATTTACACTAAAAATAGCAAACAACTCTTCGCTCTTTTATAATGGTCTTGTCAAGTTGGATGTACCTGAAAAACAGAGCGTTCCTGTGACATTTACGTGGAGTAATCCTGTAAATGGACAATACCAATTGTTCTTTGATGCAAATTCTGCCAACACTGCAGGTGACATGAATGCAAATGATGACAGGTCACTTGATCTGATATCTATTCCCCAGTCAACACCTGTTCAAAACCAGTCTCTTCCAATCACACATCAGAACTTTACAATAAATGACAACACTGTAAGTGTTCCAGAGTTTAGTCACATGTCATATTTTATTTTCGTTGCATCATTAGTGTCTATTCTAGCCTTGTCAAAGTTTAGTTTGAATGCTAAATTATTTTCTTAATTTCTGTTTTGCAATATCTATTATTGCGTCTGTCATTTGTGTTGTAGTTGCATTTCCGCCAATGTCAAATGTAACATACTTGCCTTCATTGATCACTTGATCTGTTGCAGCAAATATTGCATCTCTTATGTGAGTCTCTCCGAGATATTCTACCATCCATGCTCCTGATAGAACTGCAGCAGTTGGATTTACCTTGTTTAGTCCTTTGAATGAAGGTGCACTCCCATGAGCTGCCTCAAACATGGCAAACCTGTCTCCCATGTTTGCAGAATAGACCAGTCCTATTGAACCAATTATGCCTGATGCCAACTCTGATATTATATCCATGAAGAGGTTTGTGCTTATCAAGACTGAGCCATTGAACTGTTCTGGTTTTATGACAAGCTGCTGGGTCATGTTGTCTATGTATAGTTCTTCTACTGATATTCCGGGATTTGCCTTGACGGCTTTTTCTACTTCCTCCCAAAAGATTCCATCGGTAACTTTGAGAATGTTTCTCTTTGTTATTGCAACCATTTTATTCATGTGATATTTTTTTGCCCACGCTAGTGCGGAATTGATAAAACGACTACTTCCCTGTCTTGTTATTTTTCTAATTGCAATTGCTGCATCATCTGATATCTTGAACTCAATTCCTGTGTAGAGACCTTCTGTTGCCTCTCTAAAACACACAAAGTCAAGTGTTTTGTCAGGCGTTATTCTCTTGTATGTCCTAATTGGTCTGATGTTTGCATATAGATCGAATTTTTGTCGTAAAGTTACTGCAACACTTCTTGGAGAGTTTGGTTTTGGAATTGTGGTTGTAGGTCCCTTGAAACCCGCATCTGAATTCTCTAGGATCTTCATAGTTGAATCTGGAATGTATGTCTCGCCACCATGTTTTTCCCATTGTTCAGAACCTGCTTCACATAAAACCAATTCAGTCTGAGTGTTACATGCCTTCAATACTTTTAACATTGAATCAACAATCTCTGGGCCAATACCATCGCCCCTAATTATTGCAGCCTTTTTTCCCAAATCAGGCGAAATTGTAGTAGCAGTATATTTAACTCTAACTAGAAAATTATTTGAAAATTTTTATTATTGATCCCAAAGCTTAAACTCCTCATTGACTTGAGATTTTGTTGTGAAAATAGTACAGATTTCAGATATTCATGTGGGCACTCAATTCAAAGAAGAAACATTTGATCTTGCAGTAGAAGAGATAAATGAATTAAAACCATCAGTCATTGTAGCAACAGGCGATCTTACAAATGAGGGGCTACTCAAGGAATATGAAAAATGCAAGGCCAAGTTCTCACAGTTTGACACTGAAAAGATAATTGCAATGAGTGGAAACCATGACTATAGAAACACTGGCTATCTTTTATTCAAAAAATACTTTCCTTTTGACTCTGTAAATGAACTCGACGATGATACCGTACTTGTAACGCTTGGCACTGCAAGACCTGACAGAGACGAGGGTGAAATAGGTTTTAGACAAAATCTGTGGCTTGAAAGAACCATGAAAAAATATGAAAACAAGACCAAGATACTTGCAATGCATCACCATCTGATAGGTGTCCCTGATACTGGTACTGACAGGGTGACTGTAATTGATTCTGGAGATGCATTACGTACTGCACTTGCAAGCAAGATAGACTTGGTCATTTGTGGTCACAAGCACAGGCCATGGTTTTGGAATTTTGGAAATCTGTCTATTGCAAATGCTGGAACAGTATCTTCTGAAAGAATGAGAGGACTCTTTGAGAACACATACAACATAATTACAATTGAGAAAGGCAAGATCAAAGTGGATTTGAAGATTGTAGGTGGAGAGAAAATTCATCTCAAGGATCTTGTACAAAACTACAAACGTTTTGGCGAAGAATAGGAAAACTCATTCCCATTCTAGTTCCAAAGTTATAATAACAGTTTAAATTTCAGCAACATCTGTGCGGGGGTCGCCTAGCCTGGTAGGGCGTGGGATTGCTTATCCCATGTCCGTAAGGACCCGTGGGTTCGAATCCCACTCCCCGCGCTTTTTGCGATCTACGCTTAAACTTAATAAACCGAATTTCACGAATTCATTTGATGGTAAGGAGAACATCTGTAAAACCAAGATCAAGCGGTCCAAAAAACGTTCCAACCGGTCTCTGTCCAATATGCGGTACAATCGGAAAAATATTGATTATAGGATTGATTGGAAGTGAGAAAGGAAAATGTCTATCCTGCAA
>JANWJG010000016.1 GCA_025449485.1 Nitrosotalea sp.
AAGGCAGGCAAGGGAGATGTGATGGTAGTAGATATGGAAGAAAAAATATTTTCCCAAAACAATGCATGCCCATTTTGTGGAATTTCAATCGGAGAACTAGAGCCTAGAGGTTTTTCATTCAACTCGCCATTTGGTGCCTGTAAGACATGTCATGGTTTGGGTGTAAAGATGGAGTTTGAGCCAGACCTACTAATTCCAGACAAGACAAAATCAATACTTGATGGTGCCATTGTACCATGGTCAGGCAGATTCTCATCGTTTAGAAGACAGACACTACGTGACGTGGGCAAAAAATACGGTTTTGATCTTATGACTCCGATAAACAAGATGAGCTCAAAACAACTCCAAGTTATACTGTATGGAAGCGAGGAAGCAGTCAAGTTCTCTTACGAGTCCCAGTCAACAGATTCTAGGTGGGAATATACCAATAATTTTCACGGTGTAATACCAAGCCTACAGAAAAATTTTGCAGAGACTGATTCAGAGTCAAAACGAGAGGAACTTAGCAAATTCATGCGAGAGACCCCATGTAACACATGCAACGGCAGAAGACTCAAGGATGAGGCATTAGCTGTTTCAATAAATTCACTTTCAATAATGGACGTATGTGATTTATCAATTGATGCGTGTTACGAGTTTTTCAAGAATTTACAATTAAGTGATACAGAAAAATACATTGCAAAATCTATTCTAAAAGAAGTATTATCAAGGCTTGAATTTTTGAGAAATGTAGGATTGAATTACCTTACACTTAATCGTGTAAGCTCCACACTATCAGGCGGAGAGGCCCAACGAATCAGACTTGCAACACAGATAGGATCAAACCTCACAGGTGTTCTCTATGTTCTTGACGAACCCACAATTGGTTTGCATCAAAGAGATAATGCAAAACTCATCAAGACATTGACAAAGCTTCGCGATTTGGGAAACACCATACTTGTTGTAGAGCATGATGAAGAAGTCATGCGGAGCTCTGACTGGATAATCGATCTTGGTCCAGATGCTGGAGTCCATGGAGGAAATGTTGTTTTTGAAGGAACAATAAATGAGATTCTAAAAAGTGAAAAATCTGTAACTGGAAGATATCTTAAAAATCATGACGCGATAAAACTTGACAAAGAAAAACACCAACAAAAAGGCAAATTGATTCTCAAGGGCGCATCAGAGAATAATCTCAAAAACATTGATGTCGAGTTTCCACTTGGAATGATGGTCACGGTAACTGGAGTGTCAGGCTCTGGAAAATCTACCCTTGTAAATGACATATTGTACAAGGCACTTGCAGCAGAGATCTATGGCTCAATAGATAGGCCAGGAAAGCACAAAGGCATTACAGGAATGGTCGAGATTGACAAGGTCATAGGAATAGACCAATCCCCAATAGGACGTACTCCACGCTCAAATCCTGCCACATACATTGGTGCATTTACATCAATCAGGGACCTATACGCAGGAACAGAACTGTCAAAGGAGCGAGGATATGCCCCAGGACAGTTCTCATTTAATGTCGCAGATGGGAGATGTTTTGCTTGTGAAGGAGATGGAGTCAAAAAAATAGAGATGCAGTTTCTATCAGATGTTTATGTGGTATGTGATGAATGTAAAGGCAAGCGATACAATTCTGAAACATTATCAGTCCATTACAAAGACAAGAACATATCAGATATTCTTGCAATGACAGTTGAAGAAGCATTAGAGTTTTTTACAAACATTCCTTCAATCCAGAGAAAATTACAGACAGTATCAGATGTAGGACTAGGATACATCAAGCTTGGCCAAGCAGCTACAACATTATCAGGTGGAGAAGCTCAACGTGTAAAACTTGCAGCAGAGTTGTCAAAACGCGACACTGGAAGAACAGTCTACATACTTGACGAACCTACTACTGGACTCCACTTTGCAGATGTTCAAAAATTGCTCGAGGTATTAAACAGACTTGTTAGTCTTGGAAATACCATAATCATAATAGAGCACAACATGGATGTTATAAAAAATTCTGATTGGATAATTGATTTGGGTCCAGAGGGAGGAGACGGCGGTGGAACAGTTGTTGCACATGGAACTCCAGAGCAAGTTGCACAAAACCCAAAAAGTTACACAGGTCAATACCTAAAGCGTATTTTGAAAAATGGTTCTTGACATAACAAAGGTTACAATCCCATCACATCCAGGAATCTATATCATGAAAGATGAAACAGAAAAGATTCTGTACATAGGCAAGGCAAAGAATCTAAAAAATCGTGTCAAGTCATATTTTTTAAAAAATCAAAACTACAAGACACAAAAACTAGTAGAAAAAATTGCAGATATTGAGTTTGTTTTAACAGACAATGAAGAAGAGGCTTTTTTGTTGGAGGCAAACATGATCAAACGATACAGACCTCCATACAACATAGAGCTCAAAGACCAACAAAGGTACACATACCTGAGAATAACAAATGAAGAGTTTCCGCGCCTCATGGTAGCAAGAAGGACAAGAACTGGTCAGTTTTTGGGCGGAGGAAGGGTATACGGACCATTTACGCATGGAAGCTCAAAGATGCTCTCAATTGGCCTGTTGCGCAAGACATTCAAGATACGAATCTGTAAAAGGCTCCCAAAAGAGGCATGTCTTGAATATCACATTGGAAACTGCGAAGCCCCATGCCAATTCAAGCAGGCTCAAAAAGACTATGGCACCCACATTTCAGATCTAGAATCAATTCTAAAAGGCAAGCGACGACTCGAGGATTTTGTCATCAAGCTAGACCAAGACATGAAGCAGGCATCAAATGACCGTCAGTACGAAAAAGCAAAGGAGATACATGAGACATTACAACGGCTCTCCAATCTACAAATCAAACAAAAAATGGAATCTCCAAGAATAGGCTCTGACGAAGAATATTTTGGAATTAAAATAAAAGACCAGACAGCACACTTGATGAGTTTTCGTTTATCAAACGGAGTGATAAAAGACAGGACTAAATTTTCTTTTGATCTAGTTGGAGACAATACATTTTCTAGTTTCCTGTCCCAATATTATTCCACAAATCCAATTCCAAAATATGTCATTGCAAGCGAGATACCAGACAAAAAAGAGATACTTGAAGAAGTGCTTTCCCGCTCATCCGGGTTTTCAGTGCACATATTGGTGCCAACAACTGGAAAACGACGCGAGATCATTGATCTCATCATGAAAAATATCGCACTTGCAATTACAAAGGGTGCAGATCCCGCACTTGTTGAGCTCCAAGAAAAACTAGGACTAGAAAACATTCCAAGAACAATAGAATGCTTTGATATCTCAAACCATGGTGAAGATTATGCAGTAGGTTCCATGTCATGTCTTGTGGACGGAAGACCACACACTTCAGGCTATAGAAAATTCAAGATAAAAACGGTACACGGTAGAGATGACTTTGCAATGATAAATGAGATAGTAAAAAGACGATATCTCAGACTAAAGGAAGAGAAATCCAAGATGCCAGACCTCATACTAATTGACGGCGGAAAGGGTCAGCTAAATGCAGCACTTGGCGCCCTTCATGCAATCGGCGTGAATGTACCTTGTGTCTCACTTGCAAAAGAGAACGAGGAAGTATACCAGCCAAAAATCAACAAGCCAATAATCATGCCAAAGAGCAGCCCAGCACTCAAGGTTTTACAGTATGCAAGGGACGAGGCACACAGATTCGGAGTTGCATATAACAGAGCAATTCGCAAGTTTACATGACATCAAAAAATGCATATTTTTTGAATACATAATCATCGGATAAACTTCTGTTATTTTCTCATGCATTGATGTTCCCCTATTGCGACCCACTTTAAATGCCATGGATGTATCAATAGGAACAGGTACAAAAAATTGTCAAGAGAGTATTCATCATTTAATTTTGCAGAACGACTAGTCAAACAAAAGGGTTCTGGATCACATGTCATCATAGGAGTACTGATTCTCATCATCGGGATGGGAGCTGGGCTGAGCATGAATAATTCATTGATAACATATGGATCGCTTGTTTTAGGCATATCCATCATCATCTCTGCATTTTTGATGATCATAAAACAATACGAGCGAGCAGTAATACTGAGACTAGGAAAATTTCAAAGGCAGGTAGGTCCTGGTGTTCAAACTAGACTACCTTTTGCAGACAACATACTTGTTGTGGATGTAAGAGAAAAAGTAAGCGAATTCAAAGCAGAAAGAATGTTAACAAAAGACAATGTCCCAGTAACTATTGATGCGATACTTCGTTACAAAATAATTGAACAGCGAGCTAAAGATGCAATATTAAATGTAGAGAATTTTAATCAGATGATCCAGCAAGTATCCCAGACAACGCTTCGTAACAACATAGGTTCTTCACAATTCCAAGATGTTCTCTCAAAAAGAGAGGAAATCAATCAGCATGTCAAAACAATAATTGCAAATGAGGCAAGTAACTGGGGAATGGAAGTAACTGGCGTAGAAATTCGTCAGGTGATAATACCACAAGAGTTGGAATCTGCAATGTCAATGCAAGCCCAGGCAGAACGTGAAAAAAGTGCAAGAGTGACATATGGAGAGTCGGAGGTTCTAGTCGCACAGAAATTTTTAGAGGCAGCCAAAGTATATGCTGATAATCCTGTGGCATACGCACTAAGACAATCTAACATGTTATACGAATCGATAAAGGTTCAAGGAAACACCATAATCATGGTGCCATCAGAATCACTAAATTCAATGGGATTTGGCAACTTGGGAACAACTATTGCATACTTGGAAAGCACCAAAAAGGCAGTAGCACAACAAAAATCAAAAGAAAACGAATCTGAAAAGTAGCAGTCAAAAATAAAACAAGCAAAGAGAAGACATGTTAGTTTTCAAGAAACAGTAGATTGGAAAATTCTACATGTAATCGTCAATAGATCCTTCACGTAAAGGCTGGGCATCATATCCCATCTTGACAAGATCAGATGCAAACTCGTCCACAAATCCATGCACGGTATAGATTTTCTCAGGATTACACCTTTTTACCAAATCAACTAGTTCCCGATAATCACAATGATCACTTAGTGGAATTGAATAGTCATGTCCTCGAGCAAAAGAAAATCTAGAAGATTGCGCCCACCCACTAAACCCAATTGTTATAGCATCATACTTTGACTTCATGTGTTTGATAAAGGCATTTTTCCCACTCATGTTTGGTGCAATCATTAACCACGGTTTTTTCTCAAGAAGCCCACTAGATTCTGCTTCGGTATGACCAATAGAGTCGTCAAGTGGTACACCAAATTGTCTATACAAGTCATTGACTTTTTTTACAGAATCATGGTAGTATGGCTTCCAATGAGAGAACAAGTGTGAGAGGATTTGTGCCTTGCCAAGCTCATACCCAAGCAAAATCACTGGTTTTCCTTTGCCATATAATTCTGAAATAATTTCATTTACTCGTTTTACAGTATCGTCAATTGTGGGAAAAACATATTCTGGCATTCCAAATGTACATTCAGTTATCAGTGTTTTACATTTTGGAACAGTTGCGCCTTTCATAAATCCCCTGTCTCGAATCGATATGTCACCGGTATAGAACAGGTCGTCAAACAAGAGTCCCCTGGCTCCCAGTATGTGGCCTGCATCAAACATGGTAAAATTCTCATACTCTTCGACATAGTTTTCAATAAAATAACCCCTAAGCTTTGCAATCTCTGTTGTTTGCCTGGATGCAATAAGCACTCCATCTCCTTTCTGGTTATGCAAATGATCAAGATGTGCGTGTGATACAAAACTTATTCCATTTCCAGTACCGCGTTTTGGATCAAGATGGACTGTCTTGTCACCATGCATTACTACAATTCCATTTGATGTCATCTTGACCTTTGAAGCCAATTTGAGATCTGTGCACATCAGATTGGATATAAATTGCAAGATTAATCAGGCACAACATATGGTGTAATGGATTAAACACCCGATCTACTGATTTTTTAATTAAAATTAGTAAAGTGTTTATTCATATCAGACCAAAACCAATTCGTGCTAAATCTTGTCATTTTGATCTCAGGTAGAGGAAGCAACATGGAAAATATCCTAAAGGCAGTTAAAAAAAATAAGATTCCAATCAAGCCATTACTAGTGATTTCAAACAAGCCAAATGCAAAAGGCTTGGCCATAGCACAAAAACTTGGAGTCAAGACAGAGGTAGTAGAAAGCGATGGACTCAAGGGAGGAAACTGGGAGTATGACTCCAAATTAGTTTCAGTATTAGAAAAGCACAGAATCACGCCACAAAACTGCCTCATCTGTCTTGCAGGGTTTATGAGAATCATGAGTCCTGAATTCATCAGGCATTACAAGGGCAGAATAATGAATATTCATCCAGCAATATTGCCAGCATTTCCAGGATTACACTCACAGAGACAAGCTCTGGAATATGGAGTGAAATACTCTGGATGTACAGTCCACTTTGTTGATGAAGGAGTAGACACAGGTCCTATCATTTTACAATCAGTTGTAAAAATAAAAAACAGTGACACTGAAGAAAGCATCTCCAAAAAAATTCTCAAAGAAGAGCACAAGATATACCCAAAGGCAGTAAAGCTCTTTGCCAAGGGAAAAATAAAGATAGACGGAAGAAAGACAATAATTTCCTAAGAATCAGGTCCGCCAAAAAAATACATTACAACAAGTTCTTTTTTGTTTCCGTGGAATTTGTGAGGGATTTTCTTTGCAACATAGTAAGACATGCCTTCTGAAATACGATAGTCTTTTCCATTGATTGCAAGAAACCCATCGCCTTTTATGATATAATAAACCTCATCACTTTCATGTGGCTCTTGTGTGTCTTTATCTCCAGGTTCGAGTTTTAGGATTCCAGCCGCAATGTTTTCCTTGTTTAGAAACGTGTGAAAGTATGTATCACTTTTTGCAATTTTTTTTACATACTCGTTTGTATCAAATTCTATCTTCAATGAAATCAATTAGAACAGAGTGCTTAATGATTTTAACTAAACCATACCACATGTAAGACAAACCTCCAAAGATTAAATATCCAAAAAATCATCCAACTTTGTTTGACAGGACAAAAAATAGACGGCATTCTAGTAGCATCATCAGTAAAAGACAGAGTAAGATCAGCTGTCAAGGAACTATCATCAGACGGTATCGTACCATGTCTTGCAACTGTACTAGTGGGTGATGACCCAGCTTCAGCCACATATGTAAGAAACAAGCAAAAGGCATGCGCTGATGTTGGCATTACCACAAAGGACCACAAACTTCCTGCCTCATTTTCTCAAAAAGAGATGAATTCTCTAGTCAATTTATTAAATAATGATGAGACAGTTCATGGGATTTTGATTCAACTGCCATTGCCAAGTCAGATAGATGACTTTACAACAACTTCAAGAATATCTCCCCTAAAGGATGTTGATGGATTAACACCATACAACATTGGCCTTTTGACATCAGGAAGATCAATTCTCAAGCCTTGTACACCTTCTGGGATAATGGAATTGTTTGACTATTACAAAATAAATCTAGAAGGAAAAAACGCTGTAATAATAAACAGAAGCAATTTGGTTGGAAAACCACTCTATAACTTGATGCTTGAAAAAAATGCCACTATTACAACGTGTCATTCAAGAACAAAAAATATCAAAGAACATTGTCTTGATGCAGACATTATCGTTACCGCAATAGGCGATAGATCAAAGTTCATCCTAACTGAAGACATGGTAAAAGAAGGAGCGATAGTAATTGATGTCGGCACTGCAAGACTAGAAGGAAAACTTGTAGGAGATGTTGATTATGACAATGTCATCAAAAAGGCATCATATGTGACACCTGTACCAGGCGGAGTAGGTCCAATGACAATAGCGATGCTTTTAAAAAACACCGTTACAGCTGCATCAATTAGTAAAGAATTTGTCCAACCCAGTTGAAAAATCAAGACTGCGCAAGCAGTTACTTGATGCACGAGATGAGCTTTCACTTGATTTTATAAAAATTGCAAGTAGCAGGATTAGAGACAATCTAAGAAAAATTGACTTTTACAGACAAGCCAAGTCAATTGGCACGTATTATTCCATAGGAAGTGAAGTTCAGACACATGATCTGCTACAGGAATTTTTCAACCAAGGAAAAGAGATTGCGCTACCAAGAGTAGACAAGGATGACCTAATATTCAAAAAAATATCTAGTTTGTCAGATCTTGAACTTGGGAATTTTTCAGTGATGGAGCCAAAGGAAAAATGTGAGACAATCAAAAACCCAGATGTCATCCTAGTTCCCGCAATAGCACTCACACGAGAAGGGTATCGATTAGGATATGGCTTTGGGTTCTACGATAGGTATCTGAATGGTAAAAAAGCAAAGAAAATTGGCCTGACATATGCAAAGCAGGTACTAAAGTCATTTCCACATGATGACCATGATGTAAAAATGGATTGTATCGTGACAGAAGATTCGGTTATTTACGCCAAGTAAGACCTTTTTTGCCAATATCAGTTCTACAATACTTAGAAGGCCAGTTTATTTTTCCCACTCGCAGGTATGCATTTGCAATTGCAGATTCCAATGTGTCCCCAACAGCAGTCACTCCAAGTACTCTGCCACCGCTTGTCAAAACTTTACCATTTTCTTTTCTTGTTCCTGAATGAAACACCTGTGAATTAGGAACGGCATCATCAAGACCTGTTATTTCCTCATCTTTTGGATACGATTCAGGATATCCTTTTGATGCAAGAATCACACATACAGCACTTTGTTTTTTCCAAGACATTGGAGGTAGAGAAGATAATGTACCATCAATACTTGCTTGAATGTATGCAAACAAGTCTGAATCCATACGCATCATTATAGGCTGACATTCGGGGTCACCCATTCGTGCATTAAATTCTAGAACATATGGCTTGCCATCTTTTAGCATTATTCCAGCATACAGAAATCCTTTGAATGTGATACCTTCTTTTCTCATTGATTCAATTGTTTTTTCAATGACATTTTTTTGAATTTCATCTGCAGTGGTATCATCAATCACAGGAGTTGGAGAGTATGTACCCATTCCACCAGTGTTCGGACCCTTGTCGTTATCGTGGATCCTCTTGTGGTCCTGGCTTGTCGCCATTGGATATGCAGTATTTCCATCAGAAAGTGCTATAAAAGATGCTTCCACCCCATCAATTCTTTCTTCCAAAATAATTTTAGAGCCAGCATTTCCAAAATTTTTCTGGACCAACATCTTGTTTATTGCATCAATTGCCTCAGCAGAATCATTACAGACAATCACACCTTTTCCGGCAGCAAGACCATCTGCTTTTACCACCAATGGATAATCAACTGATTTTGCAAAATCTATTGCCTTGCTTGGATCATCAAACACTTCAAATCGTGCTGTCAGGATTCCATTTCTTTTCATGAAATTTTTTGCCCAGATCTTGCTTGATTCTAGCTGTGCCGCACTCTTGGTAGGACCAAAAACACGCAATCCTTTTTTTGTAAACTCGTCAACTATTCCATTTGACAAGGGAATTTCAGGGCCAACTACTGTGACACAGTCGTTATCTTTTGCAAATTTGGCAAGGCCTTCAATATCATCTGAAGAAATATCCACATTGTTTATGGTTCCACCATTTCCTGGCGCATAGTAAATTTTATCCACTTGGGGGCTTTGTGCAAGTTTCCAACCTAATGCGTGCTCTCGTCCTCCCGAGCCCACAACCAAAACGTTGACCAATGCTTTCGGCTTGATTCATGAGGTATATAATCCAAGATTGGTTTTAGAAATATTCATTAAAGCACCACCTAAACGTACTTTATTGAATCAAGTAGACGCAACAAAGTCAGTTTATCTTTTCACACATGGTAGAAGAGATTTGGAGACAAGTGCAACAGATGCGCTTGTTGCAAACGGTTTTGCAAAAGAAAAGATATTTTCTGCCAAGGCAGATGCAGTGGGAAATGTAGGTGATTACATGGCAATGCTTTGGATGCCACCGACTCCTGATCACATAAAAATCCAAAAGATAACCAAGGTGGATACAGTAAAGCCAGAAGGAATGGTTGGACTCTGGAAAGGAGTCTCAAAGGAAGACCTTTTTACAATACCTCTAAAATAAATCACAAATTATCTTCAACAAATTTGTTTATCTCAAATTCAATCTTCATCCACGGTCAATGTCACATTTTGTTGCGGTTGATTATCATTTGATGGACGTATTATCAATCCACCTTGATTTGATACATTGGAACAGTTTCCATCATAGAAGATGTTCTTGGTTCCAAAACATCCATCATCTTTGTAATAGTTAAATTTTTTACCATCAACAAACTTGTCATATTCTATTTTAGACGGTACAAAGAATATGTCCAGAGTGTTTTTTTCATTATCAGATTTTACACTATAATGAAATGTACTTGTGTGACTAAAAGTACAAACGTGTACAAATATGGAATCATTTGGCAAAAGTGTAAATGTCTCTCTTATTGGCGCATATTTTTCACCAAGAATAATTGGATACATGACATCTGCAGTGTTCGTACTATGACCAAATCCCAAAGCATGACCTAATTCATGTTTCAGAATAGCAGTAACAAAATCTACATCATATGCATGCCATGTCCCATCACATTTACCATCCCCAAGTGCAACTTCTGCCATCCCACCGACGGTATAACCAGCATACTTGGAATCCGGTTCTTTTAACCATCTGACTGTGATGGATGCCTTGTCAGGTGTAGAATAGATAAATTTTGTATTATCCGTATTTTCCCAATAATTTATTGCGTTTGGTACTAGTGTATTTGCATATGGAGCCCATGATGGTGAAGCCTGGACAAATATGTAATGTAATTTGGAATTATGAGTTACGCTAGTATTTGGTTTAAAATCACTTGATGTTCCAGATTCATTCCAGAGAAAGGATGAGAACATTCTTGTTTGTTGTACCTGTTTATCAAACGATACAGCATGATTGAAACCCAGACCTGAGACCTGGATTATTTTATTATCAACCAGATATCGAAACGCATTTACAGATTCTACATCTGATATGTTTCCCTGATACCACCAATCTGAAAGTTTTTTCGTCCATAATGGAACATGGTCATCGTCTGCCCACGCATTGTTTAGTACAATCGACATGCTTGCAACCAAGATAATCAATGAAGATATGATTTTCACTTTTTTTGTTGTTTTCATGACATAAAATGATGATATGCTATCTAGTTTTTTCATTTTAATGTGGAAACAACCAGTGACTCTAGCGCATATTTTATTTTCAACAGAGTTTTATCTTCTAACTGTACTTGTTCTTGACCATTTTTCTCAAGTGATACATTCCACTGTCCAACAATTGGTTCAGACGAAGTAATAGTGAATCTCTGTAACAGAGTACTTGTTCCAGAATATTGAACGTTAAACTCTTGGCCATGTACTGTAATTGTCTTTGTGTGGTTTGTTTGGGACATTGTAGAGTCTTGTACAAGGCAATCATTTGAATCACCTATGACACAGGTTTCATCTGGAGACAATACAGAATATCTTGTACCATCGGTGCTTCTAAATGACGAGTACAATGTATGAGCACTGGAAAGCATATTGCCATTTTCATCTACAAATGATTGGATCTTGGACATATTTGACAATGGCAAAGACAACGTACTTGGGACAGTATACAGGGTTGTTTCATTAGTTACAAAGGACTTACCATAAAAGTCAGCCTTTACCTGTACAGGATAACTCATCAGATGTCCATGTATTGCAGAATCCCACCCTAATGTTGTCACATGCATACCAGGACTGTACATATTTCCTGCAAATGTGTCAGCCGTTACGTTGTATAACATCAATGATATTGTTCCATATGCAGTTCCATTTGCATTGTTTTGTAGGTAAATTGTTGGGCTAAATGATGTACCTTCTACTATTACCTTAGGCATCTCTAATCCAATTGTAGCATTCATCGCATATGGTGGAGTTACGCCAATGGTGTAATTTTCAGAAGAACGGATCAATTGATCTTGGTTTTGGATCCATAGCCAATATTGTGTTGCCGGCGAAATTAGCTTGTCCCGTGGAATAGTTGCAGTGACATTGTATGTATTTGATTCATTTGTTGTACCGACATTCATTTTTACTGCAGCGTACTGTGTTACATTTCCACCCATCTGGATAAATCGTAATTCTGCGTTGACTAATGGAGATACACTTGACACTGTGCCAGATATGCTAAGAGATTGATTGGCAACATATTGCGATACTGCTTTTTCAGATGTGATCTTTGTTCCATTACCTACTTGGGTTTCTATGTCATGTAGTGATGGAGTGCGTGGGTTTACTTGCCCTGATGTAACAGGTATCTCTACAAATTTAACAGTCTTTTCACAGCTTTGTACATCTACTCTAGACAGTATGTAGGATGAACCGTCTGGTTGTGCAACAAGTATATTCATGTATTTGTCTTGGAGTTTTATTGGCACATCAAATACCGTGATGTAGTTTTGAGACACCTGGTATGATTCAATGTATGGCTGATCTGTAGATAATTTTGCAGAAGATATTCCAGTTGCAGTTCTAACTGTTACTACAGGCAAGGTTGGCGCCGTGGTACCAACTACTATCTTGGCAACATTTTGATCACATGCATCGTATGATACTTGATATAATTTTAGGTTAGTTGAAACTATTCCAGGAAGCCCTCCTACACCTAATGCGCCAGAAATAGAGACGCCCGTACTATATCCTCCACCAAAGCTTTGTGGTACAATAGATACGGGTTTTACAGGTGCTGAACTTAAGGTCCATGTCACAAATCCAGTAAAGTGTTTTGTCCATACCACCAGGTTAGGACCAATATTGATTTTGCATGCACCTCCAGTAGGAAGTCCGTTGTTTGTGTTTTGAGTATCATCAGAACACACCTGGGTGATCTCGGTTACAGCACTAGGAGAATGGAAGTAGCCTACATTATGTCCAGATTCTCCAACATACAATATACGAACAGATTTACTGAAATCTAATTGGGATGAAGATCCTAGATCAATCTCGGTCTTTGCGGTTGCTACTTGACCTTGTGGGACAGGTAATGTGGGCTTGGTTGATTGCACAGTTGGTAGTTTTAGTATTCCATTCCAAGAGGGGTGTGTAATATCAATCACATCTGGAATTGTGACAATAATTTCAGGAATATTGTCTGAATTAGTATCTTTAGTAATGTTAAGAGAGTGTAAGAGATGTACAGTACCTGCAGAAATTATTGTGGAATAACTTATTGTTGAAGATGATATTGTAGATGGAATTACAACAGTAGAAAGTGCAGCACTGCTACTTGTTACAACTAGGTTGGGCTTACTTGGATTTATCGTAATGGATGTTTCGTTGTTACCAACCAGTTGTTGATCAGCGTTAATTTTCAGAGTTGTTATCGAATCAGACATTGTGATTGATTCAGATGAAGAAACTGCAGACTCGTGTGAATGAGACACAGCATCTGACAATCCCATTGAATCATCAAGCAATTTGATGAATAGTTTTTGAGATGATGCCAAGTCAGAGAGACCAAGTGATTCTGTTAGTGAACGTTGTAGTGTCTGAGTGTTGGATATCGCATCAGAGAGACCAAGTGATTCTGTTAGTGAACGTTGTAGTGTCTGAGTGTTGGATATCGCATCAGAGAGACCAAGTGAGTCGGTGAGTGATTTGATAAATGATTTGAGACTGGTAGAGGTGTCAGATAGGCCAAGTGATTCTGTTAGTGAACGTTGTAGTGTCTGAGTGTTGGATATCGCATCAGAGAGACCAAGTGAGTCGGTGAGTACAACATTTATCGATCTAGTTTTTGCAATAATATCAGACAATCCTAGTGAATCTGATAGTGCAACATTGAGTGACTTGGTAGTTGCGACGGTATCAGATAGTCCAAGTGAATCTGTTAATGTTCTATGAAGTGATTTTGTGGTAGATACTGTATCAGATAGTCCAAGTGAGTCGGTGAGTACAACATTAACTGATCTAGTTGTTGCCATTGTATCAGCTAGTCCGAGTGAGTCGGTGAGTGTTTTTTGAAGTGACTTGGTGGTGGATACTGTATCTGTGGAGGAGAGAGTTTCGGAAAGAGTTTTTGTTGCTTTGTAGTTGGCAGTTACGGTTTCAGCAGCATTTGGCATGGAAAAGGTAGTTGGATTTGCATTTATACAGGTGGTTGCAGAACATGTAGATTTTATCCATGTCTCGCTGATAGTTGGATTGGTAATCCATATGAAATGTACCGCTGTACCAGAAGATATTGATCCAAGCCCAGAGCCCAGTTGACTTTTAGCTACTGTGGTTTGACCTGTACCTCCCGCCAGTGTAGGCGTACAGGCGCCCGTACAGAAATCAGCTACAACAGTACTAGACAAAATACTAGAATCAGCTGTTATCATAGGAGCAGTAAATGTTATGGCATGGGATGGATCTACTGCAACAAACCATTGTCTTGCTTCTGTAAATTTCTGGTTACCATAATCAATCTCAACAGGTCCCAATGCATACAATTGTGGAAATACAAGCGGTACTGAGTAGGAATATTGAACAGAGGTCTTGTTTCCAATCAGGTTTTTATTCCATGTAAGTATCTTAGTATCCCCAACTGTTTGCACATTTGCATCAGTCTTTACATCAAGTACAGATGGAACTGACTCTTTGATTACAATATTGTTTTGATTTACAAATGATGTAACGTCTATCTTGACACCAAAGGAGTTGGGATTGTTCACTGGATCTATTTTGCTTTGCACGGTTCGTATAACATCAAAGTCAAAATTATTTGCAGCCAAAAAATAGGTAGTGAAGTTTGCAGTACCAGATGGGTTGGTTGCAGTCACACCTACCGTATAATTTCCAGAAATATGAACAGAATACTTTGCATCATATAACCCACATTCTTTATTTGCAGTTATACCGTTACCTGTAGAAAAATTCGTTGTAATAGAAGCAGGATCTTTAACACTCATCACAATATTTGCATCGCACACAGGATGCCCATCATTATCCAGTACCACAATGACAAAGTTTGCATCATCTCCAGGTAGATATGTACTCTTGTCAGTATTAAGAGATACAAGTCCCCATTCATATGATGATTCTGTGACAAACGATTGCCCATTTTGTACCAAAGTTACTTGTAATTTATACAGACCTGCTTTTCCAGCCCTTTTAGAATCTAGCTGGATGTCAAACTTGCCTTCTCTTAACTTTACAAATTTTGCATGGATAGGTATTTTATTCCCATCAGGATCTATTACAGATACATCCATATTAGAATTTTGATCTTTCCAACTACCAGATTGTGTTTCACCAAAGGACTCCGTTGTAGGCTTACCTAGTTTTTTCAGGGTTCCTTGAGTGATAAATTCAAAATCAAATTCAGGTTTTTCAGTTATTAGAAAACTGTTTTTGTGTTTGTGAATTGATGGCGATATAGTCTGTGCAGTTACGTTGGTTGGAATTTGTGCAGTTACGTTGGTTGGAATTTGTGCGGCATTAAGAACAATTGCATTCTGAACATACTCTTTGTTAATTTGAGAAGCAGACAATGCAGATTTGTAAATATGAACCTCGTCAATATTTCCTCCAAACAAGCTCTGGAGCGTAGTCGCATCTCGTGCCGTTGATTTTTGTGCTCCAATAAGTACATCTGCAGTAGATTCTAGATTT
This sequence comes from Nitrosotalea sp., assembly GCA_025449485.1. GTDB lineage: Archaea > Thermoproteota > Nitrososphaeria > Nitrososphaerales > Nitrosopumilaceae > Nitrosotalea. The sequence continues at coordinate 15,654 of JANWJG010000016.1, forward strand.
TGAGTTGTCTTTGTTTCTAGTCGCCCAGAGATAGAAACTCCAAGGCTTGAAACTGATTGAGTACCCTCCTTTACTCCATTTACATACAGGTTGATTGAAGTTCCATTAAATGTAGCTGCAAGATAAGTCCATTTTTCAGGAATCTTTGATGTGGATTCCACAGCATGCCAAGAGATTCCATCAAAGACTGAAAATGATGCGACTTTCTTTGGAGGTATATTGTTATGGATTGTCAAAAGGAAGGATTTTTCTTTACTTAGTACAGCGTATTCTGAAGAGCCAGTTTGATAATCAGGTTTTACCCATGCAGAAACTGTGAGGTCTGAGATTTGGTTTGTAGAATTTATGGTTTGAGAGGTAAATCCGTGACCTGAGAGTTCAAGGGAAGACCCATTTACACCAGATGATGAAATAGATGCATCACCAAATGTATTTGATTTGTTTTGTGAATTTAGACTAAAGTTTAGTTCAGTAATAGGTACTGGGATCGACGTAGAGGTAAGATTTGCAGGTATGACTACAGGAAGTACGGCCACCGGAGAATATCCAGTTGATTGAACTATCGAATCAAACAAATTATTGATTTGGGTGCTATCAAGATATACGTTGTAAACAGAAAGCTCATCAATCAATCCATTAAATGGATCACTGATCCCTGTTTTCCCTAGTTGTGCACCTATTACTACATTAGAATCAGAACTAAGATTTGCAACATCACCTGATTGTATTTGTCCTGATTCAGAGATTCCAATTTTTGATACAGACTGATTGGTATCAAGAATACCATTCACATAGATGCGGATTTCATTACCGTTAAACGTAGCAGCAATATGAGTCCAGCCTGATTGTATCCGAGATTTTGACTCTACAGTATGCCATGACACTCCGTCAAAAATGGAAAATGTGACTGTTCCTTGCGCTGTTTTGATATCTTGAATTTGTAACAAGAAGGAGTTTGCTTTGCTTACAATTGTGAAAGTGTTTTCACCAGTACTATAATCAGGGCGGACCCATACTGACAAGCTAAGGTTTGAGAGGTTGTTAGTTTCCGGAATACTCTCGAACATGTACCCTCCAGAAGTAAGTTTCAAGGTAGTTCCAGTAATTCCATTATTCATAATTGTCGCATTTTTTGCTAAATTCTCAGGCATGACTGAATCTAGATTAAAACTATAATGTCGAATCGGTTTAGGCATGTTTGATGGAATCGATGTGGCATTAGCCTGAGTCGTTATGTTTGATGGAATCGATGTGGCATTAGCCTGAGTCGTTATGTTTGATGGAATCGATGTGGCATTAGCCTGAGTCGTTATGTTTGATG
>JANWJG010000017.1 GCA_025449485.1 Nitrosotalea sp.
GCGTTTGTTGCTGCTTGTGCGTGTGGGAGTGCGTTTGGCAAACCTACTACGGCACTGCTAGCAACAAGTATTGTTAATAGTGTTAGACTAGTTATTTTTCGTATTGTTTCGTTGTACATAGTTATTGCACTTTTTGGTCGGAATTTGATATATAAGCATAATGGACGAATTGTTCATTTTTTTGTGTTCAATTAGGTAATTTGCATATCATGAGGTAAAATTATGAAAAATATGGTATCAGACCATAAAGAACTTACAAATTTGGCCTTTTTTTTCTGATCGTACCAGATCTTTCAGTTTTTTTCCCGAATTAGTGTAGCCATTGAAAACAAAATCACAGCAGTAACACAGAGAATCGTACCTACTAGAAACAGTATGATTGATGCCATTAATGAGCCTAGAAATATTGTTTGCTTGTTCAGATATGCATCAAGAAATTGATACCCAAGCACAGAGCCAATTATTACAAGTGCAACACCTGGAAATCCATAAAATGGAATTGGGTGTTTTACTGAAACAAATTTCAAAGTGTTCATCAGTACTGCTATTCCATGTGGAACTGGATGTTCTGTGGAAGTTTCACCATTGTATGATACGGTAATTGGTACCTCGGCAACTGAAAGACCTTTGTTTGATATTTTAAGTAAAATTTCTGTAGATACTGACATTCCTGTTTCTGTTGGATGAATGGAATCTATTGCTCTTTTAGAGTATGACCTAAAACCAGACTGGGCATCGCTTACCTTAAAGTCTGCACCAAAGTTTGCAGCAGATGTTATAATCTTGATTCCCCTTTTTCGGTATCCTGGTGTACCTGATGTATCATCTAAAAACCTAGAGCCGATAACCACGTCAACATTATTTTCTTGCAATGTGTCTACCAGAAGAGGAATCTGTCCCGGGTCATGCTGTCCGTCACCGTCAATTATTGTAAGTATGTCTGCATTTTCCTTTCTTGCCCTGTCAAACAATGTAATCACTGCAGCTCCATATCCTTGGTTTTTTTGGTGTGAGATTACTGTAGCTCCGTTTTGTTTTGCTACATTTGCGGTATCATCACTAGAGCCATCGTCTATAACTATGACTCTATCAGAATATTGTAATGATCTTTTTACTATATCTCCAATTGTCTTTTCTTCATTATATGCTGGAATGCCGACAAGTTTCATGATTTGTATAAACTCTCTACCCAGTCTTTTAATTTAGTTTGCGGTTGCCAGCCAAGAAGTCTTTTTGCAAGTGAGATGTTAGCTTGGCTTGCCCTTACATTTCCCTCTTTTTCATTGGTAAAGACTGGCTTGATATCCAGTCCAGAATATTTTATGAATAAATTGGCAAGCTGTAGAATCGATGTTACAGTACCAGATCCTATGTTGATAAAAGTAGAGCCTGTATTTTTTTCCATTGCGGATATCGTTGCTCTTACCACATCTTGTATATGCACAAAGTCACGTAACTGACCTCCGTCGCCGTCAATTACAGGTGGTTTTTGTCTTTGTATGTTTTGGTAAAATTGCGTGATTACCCCTGTTCCAGTTATCATGTCTTGTCCGTAAACGTTGTAGTAGCGCAATCCAACAACATCACAGTGTTCTGAGTAACGTACCGCAAGATCCTCTGCTTGCAGTTTTGTAATTCCATAGGGGTTTATTGGATCCCTTTTTTCAGATTCTGTAGTAGGGATGTTTTTGGTATTGCCATATACGCTTGAGCTTGATGCAAATACTGTCTTGATGTGGAATTTTTTTGCAATCTGGAATACGTTCTCTGTTCCCTTGACGTTTACGTCATTGTACTCTTTTTGTTTTAGGTATGATTCTGGGACAGATGTGAGCGCTGCAAGATGAAATATTCCTTGGCTCCCCTGGATAATTTTTTCCAAGCTTTGGTAATCTAGTACATCGACATCGTGAAATGAAATTTTTTCCAGAATGCCGTCAAGATTTGATTTTTTTCCAGTGGATAAATTATCTATTACTTTCACAGAGTGTCCTTTTTCTAAGAGAGATTTTGCCAAGTGGCTTCCGATAAATCCCGCACCGCCTGTGATAACATAATTCATCATGGGTACCTCAATTTCCTTTCATTAAAGTCAATCTGATTTTATGGAAAAAAATTGTGTGATGTAATCTGTCAAATTATGATTATAGCTGTACAATCTGTTCTGCAAGTCAGAGATTCCGTTCAAGTTTTAAGGTACTTGATTTTATGCAAGACATGGCCGGTTCCAAGACAGGCTCTGAAGATACAGAAATGCCAAAGGTCAGACAAGCAAGCAAGATCCTTCCTTGGGCGGTCTTTATTCCCACGATAATCATTGTATTAATCAGCATAACTTCGCTAGTTTTTCCCGCTTTGCTAGTGCGTGCATCAAGTCCATTTCATTCCGATGTCTTGGAGACTGAGGTAATTGACCCCTTTGCTCCAGGAGTTCTTGCAGCTCCTTTGATTGGGATAAATCTCTTGGTCTTGGGAATTGGAATTGCATACTACAAGGGAACAAAGATAAAAAATCTGATAAAAAAAATTGCAGGCTTTGAGATTTCAAAAAAGCAAGCTGTCATAGGTATAATCATAATACTTGTGATCTTTTGCGCAGTAACTGCAGGGACACTTGCAAAAGAGGAGACTTGGGCAGATTATTCTTCAGTAAAAAAGAGGCTTGCAACATGGAGCATCTCAGATTTTACTCAGAGTTTTGAGCCGCATGTAAAATACTTGCTCCTCTCAGCATCAACACACATCTTTGGAAACATCAGGGCAATTCCGTTTATTACAAGTATTGCACTACTCTTGTTGACATATTTTTTCACTGTAAATATCACGCAAAAGAAATTTGCAGGAATTGTATCAATGGTATTAGTACTGCAAAGCGACATATTTGTTTCATATAGCACCACTGCAAGCTATGACAACTCTTGGATAATCATGTATCTATTTTCATTATATTTAGTCCAAAAGTTTTGGCAACCATCACCTGTGCCGTTTTTTGTTTCAATATTTTCAAAGGCACTAACAGTTGCATTTCTTCCAATGAGCCTGTATTTTATAGCAAGGTCTAGCCTTCCTAAAAGATCAAAGATTTACTCGCTTGCGTCCTATGGTGTTGTCATAGTAATTCTTGCAGCTGCATTTGCAGTATTTAGAAAGATTCTGCCTGGAGGAGACACTGGATTTAGCGGTGTGGAATTCTGGCAGGGATTTGCATCAATGGTGATGCAGCTAAGATTTGATTATGTCATCTTGATCTTTTTGCTTCCTGTTACGGTTTTGTTGTTCTTTGCCTCACGTAGGGGAATCTTGCATGCTGATTCCATGTTGATAATGATACTTGGAGTATTGCTGACATCACCATTCTTGGTTGCAATAACAAACCAGACAAACCAGCCATACAGGTTTGTCTCACTCACGGTATTCTTTGCCATAGGAGTAGGAGTGTTATTATCAAACAGAATCAGGAAGCAGGTCGAAGTATCGTCCAGTAAGTAGTTACTTTATCACCTTTTACTACGGGATAGCCGTCATGGTCTGCAAGGGCCAAGATTTCTTGAGAGTTACCGCTATTTGCAGAGATGAAATTCTCAGATACAATTGTAGGAGACGAGTGCACCAGTACATCGGTTGCCTTGATTAATTCATATTTTTGATCTCCGAGCATTACTATTTTTTTGTGCAAGACTGGCGCATTGGTATCTAATAGTGCGTTTAGGTTTGCATAATCAGTTATGATTACCTTATCAGTCTCAAGATATGAAACCAGTGCTCCATCAGAGTTTTCCACTTTGATCTGTACATGGATTGCGATATTATTTTGAGGAGTCTGGGCATATGAATTTGAAAATGATACCATCAGGACAGATACCATGATAACACCAAGTAGTAATTTCACTAGACTAGAAATCTATTCAAGGCTAGATAAACTTGGCTTTGTGTTTTGAAATAATTTTGTAAAAAATTACTTGATTATTTTTTTGTCAAGAAGGTACTGGATTGAATTTACATAGTCATAGTCGGATACGAGTCCCTGCGACCACCAGTCTGCAACTTTTTTCTGCCATGATGGGATTTGATCAAAGGCATCATTTGGTGTGACCTGTCCGCCTACCTTGACCAGTCCACTTGAGATGAGATACTGGATGTCTTTTCCAAATGCTGCATTATCTACTGCGCCATCATGCCATTTTCTTGCAGTATCTTTTACCCAGAATGGGATCTGCGTTGTTGCAGTCTGCTCAATCTGCTCCTTTAGCTTGTTTGCAAGTGCGATTCGTTGTTGGATCTGTTCTTGAATTGAGGTCTGGTCATCTGGAGTTTGTGGGTTTTGTGTACTTGGTTGTGTAGTAGGTTGTATGGTTGGTTGTGGAGATGAAGTAGGTTGAGATGAAGACGCCTTGAGGTTTACATTTGCAACAGCTGTTGCAAGTATTGGCGTTGATACATAGAGAACCTTGATTTGATACGAGCCGTCATTTGTCCATGACTCACCCTCTGCCTTTATTGTCTTTGAAAATGTTCCATCTGGTGCAAGTTTGATTGTTCCAATCTGCACCAGTACGTTAAACGGATTGAAGACTTGCAAGACTGCGCTGTTTGATGCACCAAGTGATGATATTTTTCCTGATATGGTTATTGTATCACCAGTAACATAGGACTGTTTGTCTGTAAGCAGTGTGATCTGTGGACTCTGGGCAAATACTAAACCAGGTGTAATTACCAGAACAAGTGCAAATATCATTAGGATTGCTTTCAATTGTGATCAAGACTTGATTGCTGGCGGTATTTATGATTCAAGTATCTCCGATATGGTTTCAAAACTCCATGGGCCGCACTTGTCTTTCTCTATCTTTACCAGTCCCTTTTTTTCCATCTGCGATATGATGTATACAGCAAATGGCAATGCTCCTGTTGCGCCAGGCGAGTTGTAATTCAATATGTGAAGTGATTTCTCCCCTGGTGTGATTATAGCATCTGGGACAAATTTTCCATCCTTGTCTATCACTGATGCCCGAATTCCTGCAGTTCCCCTTTTCTTGAATTTTTTTGGGTCTACCCTTGGGAGAAATTCTCTTACCCGGTTAATCATTACGGTTTTGGATATTGAGGATAAAATCTCACCAGAGGCAAGTGAGAGAAACTGGGAATCAAACAATATTTTTGATGCTCCAGATGAGAGCATTTCTAGTATCTTTGATGGCATTTCTTTGATGTTCTCTGATATGGTATACCCATATGGACTGAATACCGGAACAGCATTTGGTCCCACCTCGCATCTTCCATCAGAGCGGACAATCCAGTGCGGGTCAAGGAATGGGTACTCTGGATGTTTTGGAACTGAATATACGCTAGTCTTTGTAAGATTTTGGTATTCGGGTTCAGCCTGCCAGTACTCGCCCCGAAAATGAATGTCTGTAAGGTCTGGCCTTACATTCATCTGGTGTGCAAGATCGATTGACATGCCACCTGCAGCGTTTATCAGAAAATTGGTTTGGATTGTATCGTGGTTTGTCTTTATTTCAAGAAAATCTTTCTTGTCTTGGATTGATTCTGCTCTGGTACCAAGAAGAAATGTTGCACCGCTTTGTTTTGCGTCCTCCATGATGTGATTTGTTAAAATATGATAGTCAACTGATGCATCTTTTTTACAAAAGATTGCCTTTTGGCATGATACCTCGGGTTCTTGTTTTTTTACGTCTGCTCCGTCAAGCAAAATTATATCGTCTTTTTGTAATCCGTTTTGTTCTCCCCATGACATGTATTTTTCAAGTCTCTTGATTCCTTGTTCGTCAAGTGCCACCTCGAGTACTCCGTCTTTTTTGAATGGCAGGTTTTTTTGTTTGGAATAAGTCTCCCACATCTCAAAGCCTACTTTGGCTGACTTTGCAAATATCCTCTTTTTTTCAGGGTCGTATAGAAATGGTGCATGGACCTTGCCTGTGTTTCTGGAACTAGTATGAAATCCCACCTGGGGCGCCTGGTCTAATACCAGTATCTTTCTAGATGTGATATGAGAGAGAAAGTATCCAAGAGAGGTACCAAGTATTCCTGCTCCGATGATTGTAATATCTGACTTCAATTATTTTCTGTCAGATTCTTGTCAAAATTAGGTGTTGTGTCTAGTCTTTTTTTCCGCGTTTTTGCTTGTCATTTTGATTTGCATGCTTTTGCTTTTCATCCATTCCATGATGGTTTGGTGGTATAGTATTCTGGGTGGAGTTTTTTCCATGTGGTTTTTCCAGTACGTGTGGCGGTATTACCAAGGCGGTATTTTTGATCTTGGTGCCATTGTCTTTTTCTGGTTTTTCATGGTTTTCCAGGTTGTTGCCAATTACCGTTTCTCTGAACTGTTTAAAGTCTAGCTGGAATAGTTTGTGCTCTCCCTTGAATTGCTGATTGACTTGCTTTAGCTCTATCTTGCATTGGTCCATGATTGCTTTTTTGTCAGCAGGGCTTGATGCATCTCTTGCCTTTTGTCTACAGTCCTTGATTGTCTGCTTTGCCACCTTCTCTTCTTGCTCGAATGCTTGATGTATCTTGTTGATAAATGCAGATATCTGCTGGCCTGGGTTTGTTCCATTTGAGAATCCAAATGTTAGCTTGGTTCCGTTTGGTAGTGTTATGGTAATACTTGTTGCATTTGAGGATCCAAAGTGCACCTTGGTTTCATTTTCTTTATTATCTTGGTTGTCATTGGTTTTTGTGTCATTTTGATTTCCATGGTTGTCATTTTCATTTTCTTTTGCATTATTTTGGTTTCCTTGATTATCATTTTCATTGTTACCATTGGCATTGTTACCATCGTCTGAGAATACGTTAGGAATTGTAATAGATCCTGCAAGCACTGCAATTAGTAATAGAGCGACTAGTTTTTGCATTTGGGATACCTGTGCAGAGTTTGGTATTAAGGTTCAGTATGGAATCCCACGTAAGCCTTAAATGAAAAAACGTATCGATCTACTCATTTACAGTTCTAGTTCTTTGTTTAGTTGCTTTATTGTGTAGAGTCGACCGCTAAGGTAGTCGAACCATTCATGTGTACCAGCTATTTCAATTTATTTTTGACTTTTGCAAGGATCCGTTCTGCCCATTTTATCGAGTTTTTGGCCTCTTCTGAACTTGTAAAATCAGGCTGATATTGTGCGGCATTTTTTAGGTCAAGTAATGAAGATAATTGTTTTTTGATATCAACGTGTTCTTCCTGAGTAAGAATCCCTTTGATCAATGACAAGATCTCGCTGTGTTCGCCTGATGCCCTTAATCCTTTTTCATGCGTGGTAAGCGCATCCAGGGCATTTATTCCGCTATGAACAGCATTAGTTACTGTAGCGTCATATTTTTTCTGTGACAGGGCGTATCTTGCTACTTCCAATAGGTCCTCTGCCTTGGTAAGATAGTTTTGTGATTTTTTGCGATCTACAGGTTTTGTCATTTTATTATGTTCTCCAGTTCCCTACCAGCAATTAGAATATGATCCTTGATAATTGAATTTATCAGATCACCTTTTTGTTTTGATAAAAGTTGTTTTTCAGAGAATATTATAGGAGAGACTGCCGTATGAAAACCCAAGAATATTTCCTCGACAACTTTTGAAACAATCCCAATTGCCACATCATAGTCATTGGATATTATCAAGAGATCAATGTCACTGTCTTCTTTTTCTTCATTTCTTGCTACGCTTCCAAAGATTACTGCTGAGATGATTTTTTTGGAGACTAGGTCTTTTTTAAGAATTGAGATTACTTGTTTTAGTGTGTTTTGTTCTACTGCAAAGATTGGCTCTACTATTTTATTTAATAGATAGCTTTTCTTGTTTAACGATATTTGGTGTGCTTTGCCTACAGGCTGAACGTGGACTAAGCCTAACTTTTCTAAATCTCGTATTGTTGCAGCCGCTTCAGTATGTGAAATATCAGCATCTTCTGCCAACCGCCGGATGGTAAAGACCCTGCCTTTGTGCCTGACAAGACTACGCAGTACACTAATCGATCCCTTATTTCCAAACACTTGTTCTAGATACATATGCAGTTTCATATTATGGAAGATATTTCTTACATATGGAATATATTTCTTACATATAACTTTTTCAGACTCGGCAAGATCATTTGTAATAATCTGACATAAATTCAACTTGCATTCGGGTTTATTTGCACTATATCCGATCCATTCAGATGAGATATGAGTACATGGTGACATTTTTGCAAAGAGTTGAGCCAGTACTTCCACCTATCATTTGCATGAATCTGTGAAAAATCATAGGTGCACATTACAAAGCCATCAAGTGTATCAAATATGCCATGAAATGTTTTTTCCAGATATAATTGGACTGCAATAGCCTCTTCAATTCCTACATTTGGAACCAACCTTCCTACTATTCTAAATGGTACAAAAGAATTCAAAGTTATTTGGCTCACCATATTACTCATGCTGTCAAGAATGCTTTGAGAGTCTTCTATTGGGTTTGAAATTCGGTGTATATGCAGTAAACTTTGTTCCTTGAAATACTTTACATTTATTCCGTACTTTATCATTTCACATTCAACATATTTTGGATTATCATGAGTAAGATAGATGCAATATTCTCTGTTTTTTAGTCCATTTTCTAAAAATCGAAACTCGATTTTTCGTGATATTTTTTCATCATCAGATACAAGCATTATGTGTTTTTTAGAAGTAATTGAATCAATGAATGTTAGTGGTGCCATTATATTTTTCACATTATAAAATGAGAGTTTGAGCAACAGTTGTGAACTGTGTGTCATATCCTGTAAGATCAAATGCCTGCTGCGATGTCAATACAGAAACCGATAAAGAAAACACAGGCATGACAAGAGATAATGATATAGATTTGAGAGATATCTTCAATCATCTGTATCATTTTTTTCATAGATATAAGATCAGATCACTGATTTACACTGGTTTACACTGATTAGTTTTTGAGCACTTTTATGATTACAGTACTAGGCATTACCTGATATTCCGAATCAAGATTTAGGTGTATTTTGATAAAATCATAAATGTAATTACAAGTATGTGTGACCATTTTAGATCAAAACCGTGTTAGAATATCATCATTACGCACTTGATGGAATCATCATTGATGATTCTACAAACGCTGCAACAAGCAATATTCCAGCAACAATTCCAATCTCTATTGCAGTATTTCTCAGTTCTTTCTTTAATGGTTTTTTCTTTACGATTACAATCAAAAGAAACAAGCTCCTTGACATTGCAATACCATAGGATACAACCTCCATCACTCCAAAAGGTGTGGAAAGCAAAACCACAACAGGACTTGACTGCGATAATACAGAGTTTAGCGAGAGCAGGATCTTAAATGCTGCACCGGTAGACCAGGCATTGTATATTCCCCATCCTACACCTGCTGCAGGAACAAACATGCCAAGTGTATTGGATACATTGTGCACAAATATGCCATATACCCCTATTCCTTGCGTAGATGTACGATATTCCTTGAGAAATTGGCGCGCCTCGTCATTTGACATCTTGTATAAAGTTCCAATCCAAAATGACATCAAAAAGACTGTAACCAGTATTGCAAAGAAAACCAGTCTGTATCGGTAATCCAATGATAAATAGATAGAAAATCAGTATTAGAAGATGATCTTTTTGTGCTATGATATCACAAAAATGATTGCACTGCAAGCGGTTTACACAATAGGCAAATTTGAATACTGGTACATGTGTCCATTTCACTGGTGGAAATTGATCCCAATACCCTTGCATTGATTGCAACAATGGGACACTTGATGACAGGAATTGGCACTGCAATTTTGGTAGTCTTGATTGTAAAAACACTAAAGCACATGAAGATTGCAACAAGGTTTACAGAGATACAGACCAACTACAAGTTTCGGCCATGGATTGGTCCATCAAATACCATAAAAGAGATAGATGGTGATGAGAAAAATAACAGGTTTGAGATAGTGCTAAAAAATTTCGGGGACTTGCCTGCTCCATATGTAATGGTATCATCAATCATATCAAAAGACAACATAACAAGGGAGCAGATAAAAGCAGATCCAAGTGGATCAAAAGAGATTCATGTATTCAACATTGGCCCAATGCTTCCAAACATGGAGAAGCGCTACTGGCTCTATGTCAATAAAGAGATCATAAATGATGCAGTTGCATCAAAAAAAATAATCCATACCGCAATGTACTTCCAGTATGAAAACCTGCAAAAGAAAAATGGCTATGGGATGATAAGTGAATTAAACCCTGAGACAAAGGGATTTGTGCACAGGGACATGTGGGTTGATACACCAGACCTGGACAAGACCTAGAATTCATTGAAAAATCCGGAAGGACAAATATGAGAGCAAGACAGGGATTTGTCTAAACCACAAACCCTGCTTGAGCGTACGATTCCATGCAGTCAAGACATGTTATTTTCTGTACCTCCTTGATACCATGTACGATTGAGATTATCTCCTCTGAGAGAACAGACTCAAATCTTGCCAGTATGTCAAATGTTCCTATGATTTCTTCACATTCTCTAATGCCACTTATTGTCCTGAGCCTCTTGATGACTAGCCCTTCAGCGCCCTGTCTGCATTTTATGAGTAGATACACGGACTTCATGATGATATAATACCATCTGGAATAGATATGACGTGCTTAGCTTGAAATGAAAACTCTAAGCTTGATTTGCAAGCACATGTAATATAACATAAAATGGCATAAAATACAATGCCAAAAAAGATACCATGCATGGGCTGTGGCTCAAAACAGATCTTTATTTATTTTGATTTAAAGTATCGCGGCTTTAGAGGCACATGCTTCGAGTGCGATACCAACTGGCCTGAATCATAAAGATTCTGGCTCTTCTATTTTTTGTATATTACACTAGAATTTATCAAATCTGAAAAGAATGGTTACAAAAATCTAATGTATTATGCCCTTATCATACATGTACTTGATTGCGTTGACAAACTCTTCGGGGGAAACATCATTGCTTACAACCCACTTTGATGTCTTCATGTACCAGGATGGAATGTACTTTGCATCTATTCCCATATCGCTTAGCATCTCGGAATCAGATATTGATTTTGGAGAATAGCCTCCCCACTGTTTTACAATATCTACTAGTTCTGGATTTGTTTGAGAACTTGGCTGTACTTGGCTTGGTTGTGGTTCAATGTTTTGTATCAAGCCTGCCTGTGGAACATTGCTGCCAGATGTCTGTGTACCGCCTGATTCCACTGCCTGCCATGCATCAAAGAATTTTATATCCTGAGAAGCATGATGGTCATCCCATACTCTCATGATGATATTTGATGTCTGCATTGATTTTGCAAATATGATATTGTATGAGATGCTCTGCTTGTTTCCATCCTGCTTTGCATCAACTGTTACCTTTGAGAAGAATCCATGCGGGTCTACAATCTGCAGTGGCTGGCCCTTGTCATATGTGATATACGTATCACTATCGGCTATCTCATCAGATATGTTATGTATATTGGTGTATATGCTCATGTGCACAAGCGGTCTTGAGATTGTTGTAAATGTGACATTGACTGGCTTTCCAACTTGTTCGGTTACAGTCTCAAGTGTATTTGCATATCCTCCAATGAGGTAGCCATTTCCATCAATTGAGAGTGGGTAGTATGGCACGGAAGCATAGTTGCTTGGACCTATTGGGTCAAGTGGGTCATGGTTTAGCAGCTTCTTTTCAAGGTCTGGAGGCAGCAGGTTGGCCTGTGCAAATGCTCCAAGGCTAAATGTTGGCGGCGGCGGAGATGAGCCACCAAGTGATGCGGCAGCATCAAGTACTAATCCAGGACTTACAATACCTCCTCCACCTCCACCTGGTGCATATCGTAGACCTTCAGTTGCCTGGGTAAATATTGCTCCATATGTTGCAGTGATAATATCATCAGTATTTGGATTGACCAAGAGTGCTCCTTTTGACACATCAGAGTTTGGAGTGATAAGAGACCATGTAGCTCCACCTGGAATTGATATCTGGACATAGTCTCCACCCTGTGCAAATATGATACCCTGGGTTGATGATGAGAATCCTCCAAAATTTAATTTTCCCTGAAATATTCCAGTGTTTACTCCAGTCTCGGAAAATGTTTCGGTTATTGGATTTGCTCCAGAATGATCTGAACGTATGTTTTCAGATATTGTATCTACCTGGTTTGTGTTGGTATTGGCTGAAGTATCCTGCTGCGTTATTGTTACTGTGCGGGATTCTGGAAAGAGATAGTCTCCTGTCATAAACTCTACAGTTCCCTGAAATACTCCAGTGTTTACTCCTGTTTCTTTAAGGGATAACTGGATTCCCGATGGGTTTGCCAAAGATGTAACAGTAATACTTGCAGTATCTATGGAGCCTGGATTTGTATTTGCAGCAGAGTCTGTTACAGTAATTACTGCTGCACCTGTTCCTGGTCCTGGGAAATCTCGTGCATAGTCAAAACTATCAAATGAAATTGCTGGAACTGCATATGCACTATGAGTTGCAAATAAAACAAACAATGTTGATAGTGTGACTGTAACTAGTACTGACCTATTTTTGTGTGCAAGACTTGTCATGATATAGACTCTCCAATCTTTTGAAATACAATAGCATCCTTGTCATGGCATACATGCTTGCTTGTCACATGACATGGTAAAGACATCAAATCTTCTGACAAGTGTAGTTTGATTGCATGCTTTAAGCCTGATCCCAGAATCATTTTATTTTCCTCCAAGAAGATACTTGGCAGTACCCACAAACTCTCTGTCATCCCATATTTTATCCTGTGACCACCACATGGCCCTAGACTTGAACCATTGAGGTATCTGGAATACATCCTGTGTAGAGTTGGCATCCTGCTTGAATGGCACTCGCGAAAATACTGTAGACACCTTGTCAGGATTCCACTGGGATACATCATCTGCCTTTTTTTCATCTGTAAAGTCAGGCGAGTCTGCAAATACAACAGTATCATTGTGTGTTATTCCAGAACCTGACATGACATATCCAGGACTATCCACGGCATATCCAAGTATCTTGGCATAGTCAGAGTCGCTTATCTTTCCTGCAAGCCATAATTTTGTTATCTCCTTTTGCATCCCAAGAACCTTTGGCGATATGGTCTGGTTTGTTGATACCGACATTGGAACCTTTCCCACTGCGGGCTCATATGGCGCCATCACTGTAACAGATGTGAAATAATTTGCTCCGCGAAGTTGTGTAGATATTGACTTGCAGGATGGATCATAGCCAACCTCATTGCAGTAATCATGCCTTGTTCCAAGTTTATGGATGAGGTCCTCTGCTACTTTATTGTCATATCCATCATAAAACAAGATGAAATGCGATAGCTCATGGCTTAGGATCCATGTAGGCTCGGAGAACTTGAAGTTGGCACAGTCACAAAATACTATAGTATGATGTGTTGACCTGTCCTGTCCAGTATGCTGATAGAATCCCCCCAGGTCATAATGGTTGAGCTCTTTTCTTCCAAGCTCATAGTCATATACAAGAATCAATAGATCCAGGTCTTGCGGAGGCTTGTAGCTTGAATACTTTGAAGCAGACATGCATACAGGAGAATCCTTTGAGTTTGGAAACTTGTACATCTCAAAATATTTTGTTGTGATTTCATCATATGTGCCAGTCATCTGGTATTGGTAGTTTGTACATCCAGAGTATGGCGAGAGAAATACAAGCTTCCATTTTACACCAACTTGTTCTGTGGTACCAAATGATACCCCTGGCATCCATATCAGCGATGATACAAGAAATAATCCAATCATGATTTTTTTATCCATCAATAATTTGATGCCATTTGCATGTGTACGTCTAACCTTACTCCATACAGTGATACAATACCTCAGTGGTACAATCATGGTATTAACATGGTACAAATTTGCTTATCAGGTCTGGTTAGCTGGCATCACAACTGCTTAGCTCCTGATGCAAGTCAGGCTGATATGATTCCACAATATTGCAAGTCTTGAAAGGCAATCAGTAAGAAATGCAACAATTACATTACAAATTGTTTGTTAGTATAAACGCAAGTTGTCAAATCTTTACTTGGCAAGTGGTTTTTTGATAAATTCTATACGTAATACAGTGCAATACACCACTAACCTTGAATATACCAAAGAACGATATCACACCGTTGCAGTCAGGCCAAGAAAAGACAAGTGGAAATGAGGCGGAAAAGATTGCCCACATTGCCGAGATCTTGGGATTATTAGACGAGACTAATCTTGGAAAGGACTGGCTCTTACAAGAGATAAAAAAATCTCGCCTAAAGCTGCAGGTAAAGCCAACCATGAATAGTTTTCAGATACTAAAGTCATGTCCCATGGAATTTGTTATACATACACTACACGTACTAAAGGGAGATGACTTTGAAGACTTTGGAGATGTCAAGACACTTACAAAGACATACCACTGGTTCTTTTGCGATATCGTAGCTGGCTCAAACCCGACAATTGCAACAAAGGACCAGGTGCGAAAGGTTGTTGTGCTAAATGAGGTGGTTGCACGAACTGAGACTTTTAAAAATAGAGATGAAGGTTCCGCTGTAATACTTCCAACAGGAGATGGCATGGCAATTGGATTTGGTGACAGTGCAGAAAAGCCATTGAGATTAGCAATAGAGGTACACAAGGGACTGATAAAATACAATGAACATCGAAAGGGCAAGGAGAAACTTTTGATTAGAATTGGAATTGACATGGGTCCTGTTTATTTTATCAATGACATCAGCGGCCGTGCAAATGTATGGGGTCCTGGAATCATTCTGACAAGGCGTGTGATGGA
>JANWJG010000018.1 GCA_025449485.1 Nitrosotalea sp.
GCTGGAATATTGCATCTACAAATGGCTCCGGGATCTTTATCACCTGAGTTGGGAGAAGGAATACTTTTTCTTGTTGGAGGATTGTTGCAAATCTTCTGGGCAGTTCCGGTCATAAAACGATGGGGAAAAGTTTGGCAAATTATTGGAATTGCAGGAACCGTAGTATTTTTTGTCTTGTGGTATACAAGTAGGTTACATCTCATTCCAGAAAATTTGCTTGGTGGCGGATCTGTAAACCATGCACCTCCAAGAGAACTTCCACGAGGTAATATGACAGGAGGAGAATTTCCACGAGGCGCTGCCCCCAGAGGACTAGGGTTAGTGGTTGGAGGAATAATGGTACCACCAATAGAGATGTTCCAAATTGCATTCATTGGATTGTATACAGTATTTGCCAAGATGATTTCTAAAAGACAAAACATCTGACAATTCTAATCTTTTATTATTTTCAACATGATCTGGGCAATGATTATATTCTGTCACTGATGGCCTTCCTTTATGTCAATGAATCAATCTGTATTGATCTGTGATCAGGTGGCACCTATTCTAAATGAAATATTGCAAAAAAACGGATAAAAGATAACATATGAACCAGAGATTACACCAGATCAGATAAAAGAAAAAATTTCTAATTTTGATATAGTTGTAGTAAGGAGCAGAACTAAAATTACAAAAGAGATGATTGACAGGGCTACACAATGCAAGGTAATTGCACGTGTAGGAGTAGGCCTTGATAATATTGACGTTGATGCAGCCAAGGCAAAAGGCATACGAGTAATCAATGCAGTAGAGGGCGCAATGAACGCAGTTGCAGAACTTGTTTTGGGATTGATGCTTTCGCTGGCAAGGGAAATTCCACGGGCTGACAGAGAGATACGAAACGGTAACTGGCTCAAAAAAGAACTCATGGGAAGTGAACTTTCTGGGAAATATCTTGGCATAGTTGGTCTGGGTAACATAGGCAAAAGACTTGCAAAACTTGCAAGGGGGCTGAACATGAATATCATTGGCTTTGATGTTATGCCAATTGCAGATGACTTTGCACGTGATGTGGGGCTGATAAAAGCTGACATTGATACTTTGCTCTCAAGTGCTGATTACATTTCATTTCACGTTCCGCTCACAGAGACTACACACCACTT
Organism: Nitrosotalea sp.; assembly: GCA_025449485.1. Lineage (GTDB taxonomy): Archaea > Thermoproteota > Nitrososphaeria > Nitrososphaerales > Nitrosopumilaceae > Nitrosotalea. The sequence continues at coordinate 1,143 of JANWJG010000018.1, forward strand.
GGTAAACTCTACAAGAATCTCTACAATGAAAAAAACAGCATACATCATAAACACATCAAGAGGAGAGATAATTGATGAGGATGCATTGTATAATGCACTCAAAGAAGGAAAGATTGCAGGTGCTGCATTAGATGTCTTTGAAAAGGAACCTGCTGTAGGAAACAAACTTGCAACACTTTCAAATGTTGTATGTACTCCACATATAGGCGCCCAGACAAAAGAGGCACAAACACTTGCAGCAAATGTGATAGGCGAAAAAATAATCATGATTCTACGCGGCGTTATCTAGCTTGGACATATCGAAAATCCTGCCAGTGTTTCTTGTATTTACAATACCTTTTGCTCTAGTATCTGCTGAAATGCCTGGATCCTCTGTCATGTCTCTTCAAGATCAAATCCTAAACCAAATCAACTCGCTATTTCATATCAAGCCTGGATTGTCGCTTGAATTGAGTAAAAAACAAATTGTAGAGTATCCATTGATTGGATCAATAGCACTGGTGATAATTGTAGTGATTGCATCCTCTGCTAGATCAAAAAGTAAAAAACAAATTAAAAAATAATCTAAACTTGCATAATTCCTTTTTGAATCAAATATTCTATTGACATACCAAACTCATTGTCCGAGATTAAATCCTCGGACCACCATCGTAAATTATTTTTGAACCAATGTGGAATGTGTACTTGGCTTGTCTGATTGTTGTAATTTGGAATGTTGAGTATGTTGTTATTTATCAGTTCACGAATTATTCCTGCATATGCATTATCTGTAGGGGTTCCTTGTTGCAATGTATTTACAAGAGACTTGAATTGGATTGGTATGGCAATTTTGCCAGAATCTATCAGATCAAATGAGGTGCTGGCCTTGACACCTGCATATTCTGCATCAATGTGATAAGTTCCAGGGTCAAAGGTTGTCTTGTAAAAGGGAAATGGTGAAGTAATTGTACTGTTTGGTTTGTTTATTGGCAGGTTGATTGGGGCGCTTGTCTTGTTTGAACTATCAATAATGTGTATAGTTATGCTATTGGTAGTAATTTCTGAGATCTGAAAATTGATTGAAAGAAAATCTCCATATTCGTAAACATGCTTGCTTGTAGATATCTCAAGAGATGGTGTTGCAAAACCATATTGAGTACCCAATACGAGTACCATTGCCATGACAGCCATCAAAATTTGTCTTGACCATATCATAAAAATTAAGGAAAATTAATTTCATAAATAGGCTTCTTTGATATTTTGATTTATTTTGCAAGCAAAATCCTGCCTAAATTTCTAACAGAATATAAAGGGTAAATCTGTAGTGCCGAGTATGCCTAGTCAGCAGGATCAAATCTGGATAAAGATGTGGAAAGAAAATTCCCCAGAGCTTAGGGCAAAGGCCGTAGAATGGAGAAAACAAAATGCTCTAGTACGTGTAGATAGACCAAGCAGAATCCAGAGGGCAAGAAGACTAGGATACAAAGCAAAACAAGGTATTGTTGTAGTAAGAATGCGTGTAGGTAAGGGTAACATGCGCAAGAAAAGACCAGTTGCAGGAAGAAGACCAAAACACCTGGGTGTTCTTAGAATCAAGCCTGCACTTAGCATGCAAAGAGTTGCAGAGCGTAGAGTTTTGGAACGATTCCCAAACATGGATCTTCTTGGCTCATACTATGTTCATCAAGACGGTTTGTATCTCTGGTATGAAGTAATACTTGCAGATGTATCACATCCGAGAATAATAAAAGACAAAGAGATACGCGGCAAATTATCTACTTTGAAAAATTGAGATCCAAGATTTTCTTATCTTCTATTGTGTTATCATCTGTTATCTTGTTGGGATTTTTATCATCACCTGCATTTGCACAAGGGCCCACTATTTCTTCAGGTGCCCATATGGGAATAAAATGGGATTGGAAGATAAATGCAGAAAATTATACATTTCATGTAATTACAGTATCAAACTATGATATGAAAAATGTGACATTTAACAAGACAAACAAAGAACTTGTGTTTACAAGCAACAGTACACATGACGGAAGCATTGCTGAAATTGAGATACCTACTAATCTGATTGGAGGAAATCTAACTGTCTCTCAGAATGGAACACCTGTTTCTGTTATTGTAATTCCAGGAACTGAAAGCTCTACCATAATGTTGAAATTCAATCAAACCGGAACTGTGAATACAAGTGTTTTTGGAACTACATATCTTCCAGAATTTTCAACTGTTGCTTCACTTGTGATGATATTGTCTATTACAATGGTTCTGTTTGTATCAAAGATTAGAAGATTCTAAAACCCATTGTTGTAATCTTCCCACATGTTTGCTCTTGTGGTAATCTTGTTCATCTGATAAAATATTCCACCTACAATTCCTGCCTGATAAAATGCATATAGGTAAACTTGGGAATGTGTAGGATCTGAATGAGTAAAGGTTAGTGCAAGCATGGAAAAGAAGATGTAAGTTCCAACAAACGTGAATACCTTGCTAAATATTCCCTCCATTCCAACTATTCTCTTTGTGGCTGCTGCCATTATCGTTATGCTTGATATTATCAAAAATGTCAATCCTCCATTTGCCTGGATGAATTCTGTTGCCCATGGAATCAGACCATCTGTAAAAATTGACTTGTGTGATGGTTGTGCACCACCATGTAATGCAAAAGAGACTGAGGTAAATATTGCACCCATCATGAACAAAAACAAAAATCCCTTGAAGAATGCACGTTTTAGTGGACTGCGGGACTCGGAAGGCTGCATTACTCTGTCAGTCATCTTCAAACCATACAGAAAACCAATACCAAATGATGGTGCAAACATCAGGTCTATAATCAAAGGACTCTGTTTTGTCATCTTGTCAATGTCTGGCCCAAATACTAGGTATACTACAAGGGCAAGTACTGCAGCTCCTACAAATATTGCAATATCTATTGAACTTCTATTCTTCCTCATCTCCAATAGATCCGTTCCCCACTCGTCCAATCTGCATTATGGTGTGAAATTATGAATTAAAGCTGGAAATCAAAAGGATTTTGCCTTTCTTATCAACTCATTTTGCCTTTTATTTGGGATACGTGTATGCTATACCATGAGAAGAATAGGTTTTGCAATCATGTTAGCTGGGATTGTGGTCTTTGTATTTGGGATTATATTCTATCTTCAAGGAAATTCTTTAGTTGGCCCTACTTCCTCGTTCATGTATTCAAATCCGAAATGGATTGTAAACGGTCAATGGATTACCGTCATCGGTGTATTGATCTTGTCTGCAGGCCTTGGAATCAGCTTACGACGCCCAAAGTCATAGTGGACCTAACCTTGGATAGTTGGCGAATCTTTTTTGTAATCAGACTGTCCATCTGAGATTCGGTATCGGTTTCAGCTTCTACTACGATGTCATAGTCTCCATATACTACTCTTGCATCCTTTACCTTGTCTATTTTTTTCAGTTTTCCAACAATTTCGTTTTCGGCACCAAGCTCACAACCGATCAAATCGTATGCCTTGTCCATGAGATAGCAAATTGTAACACAAGCTTAAATCCTTATTCCATAACTTTGAATCATTCCTGATGCCAAACATGAATTTTCCTTGCAATTTTTCAGTGGCAACTTGAGCCATGGGATTAAATGGCGGTCTAGCAAAATGTCAATTTATGGGATTGTTTGGAAGGTCAAAGCCAAAAGATGACACCATTGAACAAATGAGGGTCTTGCTTGACAACTTTCAATTTTCTGACCTACAAACTTTTTGTGCTGAAACACTTGGAGTAAAACCAGCAATTGACAGGGAACATCTATCAAGTATTGAAGTTCTTGATTTTGTCTGGGATCAATATCACAAGGGAAAGATACAGTTTTCTCAGCTAAAGGAATTTGCAATAAAACATAATGTTGTATCAGAAAACTTTTTTGAATAAATCTCTAAATTTGTATATCTAGAGTCTTTAGGATATTTGTATTAAGATCATAGACTCGTATGAGGTGATTATTGGTATCTACAATATACAACTGGTTTTGATACAATTCCACATCGCTTGGCTCATACAGTCCTAGTGTATCACAGCTAGGGTCATCTAGTCTACACATTGTACTCGTACCTTGTTTTCCAATTAATGTCAAAACCGAATCATTATCAAGATCAATTACTCGAATTGCAGAATTGTAAGTGTCTGCAACAAATATTTTATTTCCAGCCGCGCATAATCCTAGTGGATGTTGAAACAATGACTCATTGGTCTTACCATCTTTGTGTCCAAATGCAAATAGCCCATGGCCTACGATGGTTCTAACATAATCTGTCTTGAGATCTATCTCTCGAACTGATGATGTTTCACTGTCTACAAAATATACTATCTCATCATAAACAAAAATTCCACTTGGTTGTGCAAGCTGTGCCTGTGTTCTGTTTCCATCGACGATATCTTCTTGGCCATTTCCAGCAAAGGGTTTTACCAAATCTGTATTGGTATCATATGTCCATATTTGGTGATTTCCTGCCATTGTAATGAATACTAGATTATCTTTTACTGCTACATCCCATGGTGACGAAATTGCAGTTTCTTTTCCCTTGCCGCCTAGTGATCTCCATGGGCCTTGCTTGCCTGTACCGACAATTGTAGTAACTTGTTTATTTTGCAGATCTATTTTTCGTAATGCATGATTTTCTGTATCTGCAACAAAGATTAGATCATCTTTCCATGAAACTCCCTGGGGTCTGAAAAATGTCGCATCTGAAAATTTACCGTCCTGTAGGCCTGTCTTGCCATTGCCAATTACATGTAATATTTTGCCTGAAAGATCAGTAACGATGACTCTGTTATGATTAGAGTCTGATATTGCAATCTTTTCATTGAGTATTGATATCTTGCCTGGAAAAGACAAAGTGGTATTATTTCTCTGGATGGTTTTTACAATCTTGATTGGCTCTCTTGCCAACGTATGTGACTTTTCATGTTTATCCAAAAGAACATCGATTGTGTCTTCTATCATCTCTTTCTGACCCTCTCCTGACTGTCTGTATACTAGAGTCCCACTTGGATCAATTATTGCAATTGTAGGCCAACCAGTGATTCCAAACATGTTCCAGACAGTCATTTTCTTGTCTACAAGAACTGGATGTGATATCTCGTATCTTGCTACTGCCTGTTCTATATTTTTCCTGTCTTGTTCGTTGAAGAACTTTGCAGAATGTACTCCTATGAATACGACTGGTACGTCTTTGTATTTTTCTTCAAGTTCTGCAAGTACTGGTAATGTATGCATGCAATTAATGCAACAATACGTCCAAAAATCTAAAACTATGATATGGCCTTTGAGCTTTTCAAGTGAAAGTGGTTCTTTTGTATTTATCCAGTCAAAATCTGACGGAAACTCTGGTGCCTTGATGACCTTGGAAAATATATTGTCAAACATAATATTGATTTGAGTTATTGATTATTTAATAGCTCTTCAATTGGATTTACAATAAAATAAGATGAAAAATAAATGGTCTTATGCGACAGTCTTAATAGACCATGACTGTCTCCTGTTATTGTTGGATCTTTTTAAAAAGAAATTCAAATGTGATCAATGCGATATAAAATTTACAGTTTATGATGAATTGATAAAACATGCACGTCATGATCATCATCATGATATTGTCAAGTGTGATAATTGTGGAAAAGAGTTTATCCATGAGAACGATAGACTTCATCACTCAAGAAAAGAACATGAGAAAAAAATGGAGGGACGCATTCATAAAAATGAACATAAACATGAAAACAAATCTACCACTCCACAAGATGAAGTTGATGCACACACAAGAAACTGTGGGGATAAACTATAATTTCAAAAGATATCCAAAACAGTAAGAGTTAGTATTTTTCTGAATTAAATAATAGTTTTCAACTATTAACGAATTTAGCTTGTATCTCAGACTGGACTATTGGCGGTGCTGTTGGCAGACCATTTTATGAGATCTCCTCCACATGTTCTACATAATTTATCTGGCATTTCCTTTATTCCTGTGCATTTTTACAAATATGACTACACCTACCATTATTACAGCAGCTGTAATTGACAATCCAATTATGATGTTATTCCAGATGGAACCACTTTGAGAAATCTGTGATGTAGAATTGTCTTGTGTGGGTTTAGTTGTAGAGTTTTGTTGGACTGGAAAAGTATTATTTTCTTGCTTGATCTTGGTTACATTGACATCCTGTTTGATCTCAGGGTGTGGTATCACTGAAACTGTAGTGTTTTTCTGTATGGTATTTGTATTGTTTGTAGAGTTTGTCTGGTATATTGACAACTTGGTGTCTGGTCCTGATATGCCCATCTGGTGTGGCAGTTTTCCTATTACTGCAAGAGCTTGTCTTATCTGTTCATCATTCCAACCACGTGACTTGAGCTCTGTATAAAACTGGGCTTGGCTGATTGTGCCATTTTGATATTCCTTTAAAATGGTATTACCGTTGTCAGCAATCGGACTTTCAGATGGAGATGGCCCTGATGTGACTAGGAAAGGAATTATCTTTGTGGTATAGACTTGTTCAGAATCACTTTCAAGTGTCCATGCAAGTTTGATTCCATACGTACCTTGTGGTTCATCTTTTGTATTGCATAATGTGGAAAACCTCTCCATCACCTTGCCGTTCACTGTTACATCACACACTGCATTCTCAAAGCCATTTAGAAAGATGGGTTTTGAGTTGTTTGTGCTGGGCAAAGAAAATGTGATGACTCTGTCTGCAAAGTCTTGGTTTAGTGCATCATCATGTGTATAGATCGGAAAACAATCCTGTCCTCCACAATGGCTTGTTAGAGTTGTACCAAAGGGTTGTGAAAATGGTAGATAGATGTCAAGATCAGGATATGGATAATTTGTTTTTGAAATGTCTGGAATATGGGATACAGTAATTGTTATCTTGGTTCCGGGGGGTCCTGAATTTGGAGATATTGTAACATATGGACTTCCTAGTGTACTTAGATCTGTGGTTGCCCACACTGCATTACATACTGGTATGACACCAAGTCCTATCAATAGTAACAATGTGTTTTTCAATTATGAGAATGTAAATTGATAACTAATAAGACTTGGGTGTGATTTGTCAGTAAGAATCTTAGTTTGTAATGTATTTCTAAATTGTTATCTGATTTGTACCTGATATTTTCCATGTTCTATGATTCAAATTAAAATCCGGCAGCTACTGGGTCTGATGGCTTGATTATTTCTCGCAACAGTATGGTGGCATATGACCCTCTTGAGAGTGTAAACTCTACATATGGTTCCTTTATTGCAAAGTCGCTGCATGATATTGTAGCCTGTCTGAATCCTCCCTCTTCACTTGCTTCTTGCATCTCTTTTACAAAAAATTCCTTTGGTGTTATCTGCTGTTCTACAAGTATTTGAGATATGAAACTGTCAAATCGGTTCTTTTTTGAATATGAATAGCCTACAAGCGGAATTGCAAGTCTCTGCATGGGGTCATTTTGATATCTACCTAGAATGTCGTCTTTATCAAAACAGACGTCTCCCTGTTGTGATTGCATCAAGTCTTCTCCAAACTCGTATGCTCTAGATATTGTTTGATTGTACACAAACGACTGGAAAGCTTCTACGAAGAATCTTCGCAACTGGATTGGTATTGCACGCAATGCTTTCAGTGCATCTCCATGGTTTATCATTTCGTTTAATACGATTCTCTCAATGTCCATCTGGGGAGGAACTTGGTCAAAGACCTTGGCATAATTTGACTTGTCCTTGAGCATCTCTCGTATCTTGTTGTTGTGTGGCAAGTCATGCTCTGAAGTAAAAGAAAGCAGCGTTTCTACTGCGTAATCAAAATTTTTCTGTAAAATTGCCTTTCCTATCAAGTGCGATACCGGACGTCTGCTTCCAAATCTCTGATATCCAAAAAAATTCAGAATCTTGTCATGGTCTGTAAACTGGGAAACTTTGGAAAAGTTTGCATCTTCCACTTTGATATTGAAATGGTTTCCAATCATGTCTTTTTTTGTCAGGGGTTTTTGAACAAGACCAATTTTTTCAAGCGTATACCTGTTTGTAACTAGAGTGTTAGTAGATCTGCCTGTTGTCATGTCGCATACGTATTGTTCTGTTGTGGCATTTGCATCCTTGAGGCCTAATGCCTTGAGCCTCAGACCATATTTTGTAAAAATGTCCGATAGTGCGTGATTTGTGTCAATGCCTTGTTTTTTTAACTTGTATACTGTATAGCTTCCAGAAGATGAGATCTTGTCAAGTGACTTGTCTCGCAATATCTCTGAGACAAAAAACTGCTCTGGTGATGACTTGATCTTGCCTCCCGTACCTTCTGTCTTGGTACAATAAATGAAAATTCCAATCAGTCTGTCAAGGCTAGGGACCACTTCTTACTCTAGTATGACATTGACATATTTTGATACCGTGATATCGTGGTATCTTACACTAAGCAAGATCTGATAAGTTCCTGGCATGGCAAAATTATCTGCAGATATTGGTATCTTGACAGTCTGTGGCTTGTCGACTGTAACCACGGTCTGTTGTGGTTTAACTGAGATTGTTTGCGGTCCTGCGGTATTTGATGTGATTATGGATACTGGGGAATCAAGACTCTCTTGTGGGCTAATGTTTAGTGAAACTGTAGCATTTTGTCCATGGTGTATGATGATTGAAGAATCTGTAGTTACATTGATTGGTACTGGAACACTAGCATCTAAAACACCTATGTTGTTTTCAACCCATTCTGTAAACCAGACCTTGTTGTGGTCAACTGTAAAGTCAAGCAACTGTGCTACTCCACAGTCTGACAAGGTTCCACAGTCTGACCAGTTGGGATTTTTGGATGGTACTACATATTCTACAAGCGATTGGCTAGATGGATCATACACACCTAGACTGTTTGCAACTTGTTCGTTGAACCACAGTTTTCCATTGTCATCAAAGTGAGCCCAATATGGTCTTGATATTGGTGTCTTGATTAGTCCTGATGCATTACCATATGATGACACAGGTGGCGGGGATGTGATGTGTTTTGTGAATTTTTTACTTACAGGATCAAAATCGAAAAAGTAACTACTTGCAGTATCCATTATCCATAATTTTCCTGAAGAATCAATTGTTATTCCATTTGGTGCTTGAATGTCTTGAGGCAACGGATATTGGGTGTAGTTGCCTGTAGTTTTGTCATAACTTACAAGGTTTCCGCCCTGTTGATATTTCCAAACTGTATACCACAATTTTCCTACAGTATCTGTAACCATAGAGCTTGTAAAATTCTGATCTCCTGGAGATGGAATGTTTGTAACACCAAGGTCTGGACCTGTGTGGTCTGTAGAAAAGACTCCGATCTTTCTTCCAGTAAAGTCATTGATGTATGCACTCTTGCCATCTATTAGGAGCATCTGCGGGAAAGAGCCGTCCTGTGTATTGCTCTTGGGGAATGCAAATCTTTGATAACTCTTGTCTGATGGGTTAAATTTCCAAATTAAATTATGCTGCGAGTCTGTCATCCAAATATTTCCGTCTTGGGAATTGGCAAGACCCCACATCATGGATTTTTCTCCCTTTTGCCACTGTTGATTGGTAAATTCCTGGAATGATTTTGAAGACAAGTCAAACTTGCCCAAATTTCCTGTATTTGATTCTGTAAACCAAACACTACCAGATTGGTCTACCATAATTGCAAGTGGTTGGGCACAGACTGTAGGTATTTTGAATTCTGTTATGTACTTGTTTGACTCAGCTTGTCCTGTTCCACAAAATGTTGGTCTGTCCTTGTCTTTGTAATTATCTGCAGGTGTTCCAGTGATTGTTGTTTCTGTAGTTTTATCAGCAGGGGGTGTAACTCGTCCACCTCCTAGAAATGCTACACTGACAGTGGAAACAATGAAAATTGCCATAAATGATAACGCAAGAAGTTTTTTGGTGTTCTTGTTCACAAAATCTTGGCTGTTTTTACCTTGTTATATCTTATACGTAAACCCGTGAGAATGCAGGAATCTTGAGAGGGTCTATTTTCTTTTAATTGATAATGTCTTTTGTACTTCGCTTATGCTGCTTAGGAATTTCTGTTTGGCTTCATATTCATCTGCAACCTTGATTGTTATAGCTGATGCTGAAAACATTACATCCTTGACAAGTATTGGTGGGGAGAGTCCTAAAAGTTCGCTTAGTATTGCAAGTATGTTGTTAAATGTGGCATTGTTTTTATAGTGAAATATAGTATTTCCTTCTGCAATCTTTGGATTTGGCTCTAATGGTATGACAAGTTCAGGTGAAGTAAATTCTGTTATGAATAACGCAATGTCTTCTTTTACCTTTGTACTGAGATCTTCTTTTTGTGCAATGAGCTTCTCTTTTGCCTTTTCCAAATCCGATGAAGCGTCATAGTAATCTTGGCCTATCATTTTTGCAAACGTTGACTCGGTTGGACTCTTGAGAGGAATTTCATGAATTCTAAAATTTACTGTTGCAAGCTCATCTTCAGTATCTTTTAGCTGGGTTCTATTTTCTCTAATACGAGTTGCAACCTGCTCTAGAATGACAAAGTCAGACATTTCTAGCTAAACTCATGGACTACGTCCATAAGGCTTGCCTTGAATTCTTCAGTGGACAATCCCCACTTGCCATATTCGTCTTTGAATGCGTCCCATGAAGCTTCTGCTTCACTTGCAATCTCTAATATTTTTGGTCCTATTGCCTTTGTATTGACAAGTACTGTGACGTTTGCCTGTTCAGTATCTAATATTGGAATCTTGATGAATATCATTCTAGCATCCTCGATATGGAATCTGTCCTTTATCATGTTCTTTAGAATGTCTCTTTCTTTTGCTTCGAAATCTCCCTTTACTTTAACAAGTGCACAACAGGAATCTTTTGGACCTCCCTTGTCCCTGATGTCAACTTCGTCAATATCAAACAGTATTCCGTCTTCTTTCTTGTTGATGTGCTCTACGATTCCCTCCATGGTGTTATGTTTAGTACTTGTCATCAAGTCCGAGCTCCATTGTCTCTCTTCTGGAACAATTGGAATTACCCACGGGATTGCAAATCTTGGCCTCTTTGTTGCAAGCCATGTTCTATAGTTTGACATGTCCCATTCTGTCTCTCTTGCAAATGATGCAGTAAACATGGACATTGCATTTGCTGCAATTAGGTTCATTCCTCGGTAATCCTTCCAGCCTACTTCGTGTTCTTTTGGAAGGTCATCTATGATTGAAGACATTTTGTCCAGTTTCTTTTCATGTCTTTGTGCAAGTTCTCTTAATCTCTTGTTTGAAAATAGAATTGAACAGTCACTGTATTTTATCTGGTGTTCTAGGTTCATCACTATGTTGATTGCTGATGCCTCTAGAATTACTGGATCCCATCCAAATTCTGGTAATAATCCAAATGATGCTATTGTTGCATGTTCTTTTGTGTCCTTTTTGATATATTGCATAAAGGCACTTGCAAATGAAGCACCCGTACCTCCTCCCATTGCAAATGGAACTGTGAATCCTCTTACTGGTTCTGGAGATAGACTTGAAAGTTGTTTTTGCATATCGTACTTTGTACTTACTTCTTTGATGAATCTTGTACGACCCTCTGCCCAATTTCTTGCAGCACCTCCTGCACCTGAGATGACGTGTTTGTCTCTTAACGCAAATAGATCTGGATATGATTGTAATATCAAATTGGCAGCTCTTGGGTCAAGATCAATTAAGAGAGCTCTTGGAATAAGTGGAATCTCACTGCCGCCATAAGCATTTGGGAATCGTAAGATGGTACTTCCATATCTTTTGAGTATACGCGATTCATCTTTTTCTCCCTTTAGTGTTGGCTTTAGAGGGTCTGCCCCGACATCAATCAATAGTCTTCTGTATGTTTCAGCGCCAAGACCTATGCCGCAATGGCCAAAACATGTCATGATAACTGGCGCTGGTGGTAATGGGGCAAACTTTGACAATTCTAATCACTATCTGAAACCTCAACTTGTCTCTTTAACCATATAGTGCAAGTTTGTACAGCCTGTACTTGATACTTGTAGACATGTTGTTGTTTCAATCCTGTGATTGTACCGGTCTTTCTGAATTTAAGACTTAAGAATCATTTATTCTTCCTCTGTTAGGGCTTTTTTGAGCACTCTGAACTCCTCTATTGATATCTGTCCCTCTGCAAGTCTGACTCTGAGGAGCTCAAGTGATACATCTTTCTTGGGTTGGGGGATGGCCTGGGTCTGTCCTGTATCAGTGCCATTGGGAGACTCTAACAAATCCTGGATGTATCTGTAATCTGACATTACAATGGGTTCGCCAGTTTTCACAATCTCTATTATATCTCGCAGTCGCTTTGGGTTTCCCTTGCCTGATGCCAACAAGCCTCTGATTGTCTTTATCATATCTTCTGACATTTTATTTCACTATTGTCTTGAATCTGGGATCCCCTTTTATCTTATCGAATGAAGAGTCTTTGACTGCCCAATTCTTTATGGTTCTACCATAATGTGATATTGCCTGTGCTAGAAGAATGAGCGCATCATCGTTTTGTCCCAGTTGGGCCTTACTTCTTGCTTTTGCATAAATTATTGTGCCGTTTTTTGGAAACTCTTTTAATATTTTATCAAATATGACAATCGCTTCATCATGTCTTCCAAGCTCTGACAATTCTGTAGCCTTGTAAAATATTGCCTCATTGTTATCAGGTTCTTTTTCCAAGACTTTATCCAAGTATGACAACGACTCTTCATGTTTTTTCTGCTTACCAAGAACAAGTCCTTTGTAGTATGTTGCCTGCATGTTATCAGGTTCTTTGTCAAGTATTTTGTTTAGACAACTAAGCGCATCATCATACTTTTCAAGTTGAATTGATGCAATTCCTTTGTTGTATAATGCTGGAATGTATGCGGGATCATTTGATAATGCCTTGTCATAATATGTGACAGCTTTTTCAAATTGTTGCATCTCGGCAAAATGATTTCCTAGATTGTTTAATGCGTCAACATGATTTGGAGCATGTTCAATTATTTTCTCAAAACATGTCACGGCATCCTTGGTTTTCTTTAACTTTAAAAGAGACATTCCCTTGTTGTATAGTGCGTCTATGTTTGTGGCGTCTTGTTTTAATGCCTTGTCGAAAAATGATACGGCATCCTTGTGTTTTTCAAGCTTGGCATAGCTTATTCCTTCTACAACCATTTTTTCAACCTGATTTTTTTCATCCATCTTGATATGCTAAATATTTTACATGTCTTGTTTAATGCTTTTTGATAAACCATGAGAAATCCATAAATCTCTGGTGAGGGATTTAGACATTCTTTGGTTCTTGCATTGCTTCAGGAAATGCCTTTTTGATGTATCTTGAAAGAACAGGATACTGTATTATCAAAGAAGACAAGACCACTCCGAATGTAATCGTCTTTAGTATCTCCTTCATCTCACCTTCAGGAAGGGTTGCAACAAGTGCAACTGACAGTGCTCCTCTCATACCTCCAATCATAACAACATGCCTCCACGCTCCAGTTGTCTTTTCTTTTGTAAAACGGTGTGTCACTGCAAGTATTGGATATGTTGACACGGCTCTTGCAGCTAACACTGCAACAATTGCAAGTGCAATTAGGGGAAGATTCTGTCCTATTCTTGTCATATCCATGTTCAATCCCAAGTACAAAAATGCTACAGAGTTTGCAAAGAATGCAATCATCTCCCAAAAGTTTGATGCGTATGCCC
>JANWJG010000019.1 GCA_025449485.1 Nitrosotalea sp.
ACCCGGTCCCATACCGAACCCGGAAGTCAAACCCAATGTCGCTACTGTGTTACTAAGGTGCGAGAGCCCTTGGGAAGCAGTAGTGCTGGCGCCTTTTTACTAGTCTAAAGCAACAGAATTAGGAGATGCGTGCCATGTTGTTTCTATGGGCGTATTTTTGTCAAATCCTCTCTTTTGGGCATCATCTGGAAAGTTATCGATGTATTCTGATACTAGTTCTCTTACAATTCTGTCAATATCTGTAACTGAAGACACATCTGTAAATAATGACTGTATTTCATTACATCCGACCACATAGCCATTTGCGTTAGGCGTAATGGTGAAGGTGATTTTGTGTAGTTTTTGACTATCTGTCATATGTTGTATATGTTTACAAAACCTAAAAAAGATCTCGATCAGTTACTGTCATTATGAGCAACTGCAGTATATGTGGAGAAAAATTCTCTGACGACATTAGGTTTCTAAATCACATGATGGAAAAACATGGATTTCGAAATCCCAATACTGGAACGCCTGATAGAAACAGCAGAGGATACTGACTTTTTTAGAACTTTAGGGCTATCTTTTTACTATTGGAAAATAGGCTTCCTGTTCTCATGAAAAATGCTTTTGGGGTTTTACAGTCCTGAGTACAACTAGACGATGATTCGTAGTCTAAATGCTCTCTTGACTTGCCAATCAAAATGTTGAAAAAAAGAGGCAAAATTGCTGCCCTTCCGCCATATGCAGTCTTTTTTGTCATGAACCAGAACATTTCAGTAGAATCATAGTTAGAATCAAAAACCTCTGATTTTATTTTCATGCCGATGTCTGAATAATGACCTACGATCAAAATCTTGTCTCTGGCAAACCTGTGTACAACACTTGCAAATTTGGAGCAAAGATAACACTTGTCATCGTAAATAACAAGAGGGAATAGATCTCTTATGTCCATATTTTTTCTACGTTGCTTTTGGATTAATGTTTTGTGAAATAACTTTTTATTTACTCCAAATGCGCTACAAAACATGAATTTGAATTATGGTGTGAATTTTGAAATTCAAATTTTGGAATGGGTATGGCCCTAAACTATTACCATATTTTCAAAAAAGTAAAAGAAGCAAGGAAACTTGTGATTAAAGGAATCACCACTGCTGGTTCTGGCCATCCGGGAGGTTCATTCTCGATGGCAGAGATTATGGGTTGTATGTACTTTAAATTTCTAAAATATGATCCACAAAATCCTCTTTGGGAAGACAGGGATAGACTTGTCTTGTCAAAAGGTCATGCATCTCCGGGCTTGTTTTCTAATCTTGCAGTAGCTGGATTTTTTGATAAATCTGAAATGGAGACATTGAGAAAATTTGGAAGTAAATTGCAAGGTCACCCAGATTTCAAATGTCCTGGAGTTGAATTTTGTGGAGGATCGCTTGGACTGGGATTGTCATTTTCTACTGGAATGGCTCTTGCAGCAAGAATTGATGGGAAAAATCATCATATTTACACAGTAATTGGTGATGGCGAATCTGACGAAGGACAAGTTTGGGAGGCTGCTATGGCTGCCTCTAAATACAAAGTGGATAATCTTACAGTTTTCTTGGATAGAAATTTCATTCAACAAGACGACTATACGGAAAGAGTGATGCCTCTAGATGAGGAACTTGTTGACGATGATATTTCTGAGATGTGGAAAAATGCTGCAAGGTGGAAGGTGGGGGATAAGTGGAGGTCTTTTGGATGGAATGTTTTGGAAATAGATGGTCATCGCATAGAGCAGATCTCCAAGGCAGTAAGCTCTGCATTACAAACAAAAGGAACTCCTTCAATTGTCATATCTCGTACTATCAAAGGCAAATCTGTAGAACACATGGAAGATAATCCAAAATGGCACGGTGTTGCACCAAATCCACAGATATCTCCAATAATTGATCTAGAACTAGATTGCCAATTTTTGATATCTCCATCTATAATT
Source organism: Nitrosotalea sp. (assembly GCA_025449485.1). Classification (GTDB taxonomy): domain Archaea; phylum Thermoproteota; class Nitrososphaeria; order Nitrososphaerales; family Nitrosopumilaceae; genus Nitrosotalea. Next base: position 1,952 of record JANWJG010000019.1, read on the forward strand.
GCAGGAGATATGACAAATTTAGAAAACGAGGTAAAGAGAGCGGCTCTTGCAAGATCTGATTTTATTCATCTTGATGTGATGGATGGAGTGTTTGTACCAAACAAAACATTTGATCATGAAAAAATAAAACAACTAAGACCAATCACACCAATTCCATTTGATACTCATCTTATGATCACAGAACCAATAAAACATGTGAAAAACTATGTTGATGCAGGATCTGATATTATTACAGTACATGCAGAAGTTTGTGATGAATCAAGTTTTGGAGAAATACATGATATTCTACGCTCAAATTCAGTAAGTGTTGGACTTGCAATCAATCCTGATACAGAACTACCTTTGTGGTCTGAGAAGTTTATTCAAGATCTGGATCAGTTGATAATAATGTCTGTAATTCCGGGCAAATCAGGACAAAAATACATTGAATCTACACATGAAAAGACACAACGAATAGCCAAATTCCTGTCTGAAAGAAAATTTGAGGGCATGATTGAGGCAGACGGAGGGGTAGACTTGACAAATGTAGAGTCTTGTTTCTTGGATGGCGCAAGAGTATTTGTGGGTGGAAGTGCAATAATAGGACAAAAAGATGTTAGAACTACAATTATTGAATTTAGGAAGAAGTTAATGCATGCAAGAAGAAAACTCTTGATTCACAAAGCCCACAGCCTTGGAAGTACTGAACTTGTAAACAAATGGATAGATCTACATGAGGTAGGTAAAAAGAAAACTGAACTTTTACAGATAGCGCAGGAGGCAGGTTTTGCATGACAGAATTTGGCGATATGAGAACTGTTTATGGTGACACTCTGATCAAGTTGGGAGAAGAAAATCCAAACATTGTGGTAGTTGGTGCAGATACTACAGATTCATTAAAGACAAGGCCATTTGGGAAAAAATTTCCAAATAGGTTCTTCAATGTAGGCATTGCTGAAGCCAACTTGGTTACAATTGCAGCAGGTCTTGCAAATGAAGGAAAAATTCCGTTTGCAAGTACTTATGCCGCATTTCTTCCTGGTAGGTGTGTTGACCAGATACGTAATGCAATAGCATATCCATCAAGAAATGGCAAAAATGGCTTGAATGTGAAAATGGTTGTATCCCATGGTGGTCTTAGTGTAGGTCCTGATGGTGGATCTCATCAACAGATTGAAGACATTGCAATAATGAGGGTTATTCCAAATCTCAAAGTTTTTGTTCCATCTGATACTGTAGCTGTAGAAAATCTAACTAGACTTTTTGCTCAAGTTTATGGGCCATGTTATATGAGACTTGCAAGATCAAAAACACCCATAATTCATCCAAAAGAACAAGAATTCAAAATGGGTAAAGGAATTGTATTACGCGAAGGCTCTGACTGTACAATTGTTGCATGTGGAATAACTGTTAGTCTTGCACTTGAAGCTGCTGACTCTTTGAAGCAAGAAGGAATATCATGTAGGGTCATAGACATGTTTTCAATAAAACCAATTGATTCAGAAATTTTAGAAAAAGCCGCACGTGAGACTGGAGGTATAGTTACATGTGAAGAGCATAACGTGATGGCAGGATTTGGTTCTGCGGTTGCTGAGACAGTATCTGAGACATACCCTGTTCTTGTAAAACGTGTAGGGGTAAAGGATCAGTTTGGAGAATCTGCACGAGACAGTGAAATTCCTCTCTTACTTGAAAAACATGGTATTACATCAATTCATATATCTAATGCCGTTAAGTCTATTCGGAGTCAAACCAGATGAAGATATTTCTGGATACTGCAAATATTTCAGCAATAAAGATGTATAATGATATGGGTCTTGTAGATGGAATTACTACAAACCCGTCTCTTATGGCTAAGGAGGGAGGAGATCCTCAAAAAGTCATGGAGGAAATTGTTAGAATTGTCAAAGGCGATGTCAGCTTGGAAGTATTAAGCGTGGAAACCGATGGAATGTTGGAAGAAGGTAGACGACTTAGAAAATATGGTAACAATGTGGTTGTAAAATGTCCTCTAACCCCTGATGGTCTCAAAGCCTGTAAGATACTGACATCAGAAAATATCCCTGTAAATGTTACACTTTGTTTTTCTGTAAATCAAGCAATATTGGCAGCAAAAGCCGGTGCAAAATACGTTAGTCCATTTATTGGAAGACTTGATGACAACGGACAAGATGGGATGAATCTTATCCGAGAAATGCACCAAGTCTTTGAGAATTATAAATTTAGTACACAAATTCTTGTTGCAAGTGTAAGACATCCAATGCATGTTGTCGAAGCTGCAAAAATTGGGGCTGATGTAGTTACACTACCACCAGATGTGCTAGGAAAAATGTTAAAACATCCTCTAACAGATACTGGTCTGAAAAACTTTCTTGCAGACTGGGAAAAATTAAAAAAAGAAAATCCAAACATAAGGATCTAAATTTTAAATAATATTTTTTACTAGTGTTTTCCTATCCACTGATATCTATATTCTTCATCAAATAATTCTGACTTTATGTCATTACTAGATGGTCCTGATTGCATTCTGACTTCAAAAAACCCTAGACTGCCCTTGCATGGAATTGGAATCCTGAGAGCCTGAGGTTTTCTAAGGAGAAATCCATATTTGTGACGCAAAAATTCTTCGGTAGCAAAATGTTTGTCATGATCTTTTTTGAGATCTTCAAGAGACTCGTATGATTTTACATCATAAATCTCAACTTTTCCTATTATTACTCCGGTTCTAAGACTGGATTTATCAATACCAAGTATCTCGCAGACACTATCTTTGATCTTGATTGGTGCATGAATCAGAAATTCACCTCTAAACTTTGTGTTCCATGTTCTCAATTCTATTGTTTTTTTGCCATTGATTATTAGATCAGCATAAGGTTGTGATACTGATAGACACTTCATTTCTTCAACCAGTTCCCAAAACACTCAAAACTCTTTTTGGGATATCGCTTAGTCTACTTACAGCAAGAGTACGTTCGTAACCTAGCCTTCTCAAGTTGTTTGCAATAACTATTGCATCTTCGGTGTCTGGTCCAAAACCTATTGCAACCATCCTTATGCCAATTGACTTGAAATCTCTCATTATAGAACGAACTGCATCTGGATCTGATGGTTCTCCATCTGTTAATGTCAAAAATATGTCTGGTTTTTTTGATCTAAGAGATGGTAGCAACATGTTGTAAACTTCTGCTAATGGTGTACTTCCATTTGCTTTTATCTGTGCAAGTCTTTTGGCAGAAATATTATTCCATTTTAAATTTTCTGGCTTGACAAGCCAACATGTAACTTGTCTCTGTTCTGTGTTAAATGCATATACTGAAAATTTCACCTTCAAATATTCCAAAACTTCGCACAAGGCAAGTGTAGCTTTTTTGTATTGTATCTCTTGGTTTGCTATGCTAGATGAGTGATCAAGAAGTATTACGATCTTGGTCTTGATTGCAATTTTTCTATCTGACAAGAAGGGTTTGTGGCCTTCTATGTACGCCTCTTCATCAAACTCATCTCCTGCAAAAACATGTTCCTCCTTCCAACCTGATTTCCATTCTTTGAATTTTGCTTTAAGGTGGTTTATTAGATCTGTATCTATGATCTTTGTTTCATCTACAGTTGTTACAGTGGGGATGTTTACTCCGACAACTTCATCGTTCAGACCCTTGTTCTCTGTTCTCTTTGCCTCTTCAAGCAAAACTTTGAACTCTTCGAAGATCTCCTTGCCTTCTACAATTCTGTTGGGATCTAGTTCGCCAAAATCACTCTCGCGATATTTTGCAATCTTGTTCAAAGTCTTTACAAACTCTTGATCTGAAAGTGCAATTCCTGAACTGATCTTGGGTATTGATATTGGGATAGTCAAAAGTGGGTCTATGTCTAGAATTTTGATTATCTCTGGGACCTTTTTTTCAAGCCAGTCAGTTTCGTATTTTTTTTCAATGCTTTCTTTGACTATTTCGATGGCTAACTTGCTTGCTTTCTGAACTTTCTCATATGCACTAGGTGAGAGTTCTCCTTTGATGTCTCCTAGCAAAAAATACTGGGAAAAACCCTCTACAATTCTGGTGTTTCCATACAGTGTATTCAATAATGGCCTGTAAAGCCAGGCAACACCGTATCTGAAAATGATCTCACCGTCCATTCCTTGCCAAACTGTTCTTGCTATCGTCTCAATTCTTCTTGTTTCAAGAGTGTTGAGAATAAAACCAAAGGCATGATCATTACTGAGAATTTTATTTGAATATCTAATTCGCATTGCCTCATACCATAGGGCTGTCCTGAACTGTCTATATTTTTGAAAGTCTGTTCCTTGATATTTCTCTAATGGAAACATCAAAACTTTATTTTCACGTAATTTTGTCTGTACTTCCTTTTGATCAAATATGCTTACGGTGACAGATTCTCTTCCAGACCATCTTCTTACAAGAAATGTAGCTATCTCAAGTAATGTATCACTTCTAAGATGTAATGATTGCATTAACTACCAAACATTGATGTTATGATGTCATTTACTTTTTGGAATTCTACGTTACCCCATTGTAGATATACATTTGCAAATACTATCTCTGCGGCTTGTCTTGTCTTCATACCTGAATCAAGTATCTTTGCAAATGCTATTGTTTCACGCAAACTTGGAGAATAATACAACTCTTCTACTGCAGCTGCTTGTCGTAGAATGTTTGCCAACTTTATTCCTTGCATGATCTCTTTTTCATGGGACCCTGAAGAATACTGCTTGACTATCTGAAATTCAATATCCTCTGGTGGATAATCTAATCTGAGTCTTATTGGAAATCTGCTTAGTAACTGAGGCGGTAACTCTTTTGTACCAACATGAGACAGTGGATTAATTGTAGCAACAACAAACCATCCTTTTGCTGCATTGACTAGTTCTCCACCTGATTCTTTTAGAACAATCTGCCTTCTATCATCTAGTGCTTCATCAAGACGTAAAAGCACATCTGCTTCTGCAGAGTTTATCTCATCAAGATACAACATATTGCCTTCTTTCATAGACTTGACTAGAATTCCTTGTTCAAATCCAATTGCACCATTTTCTAGCGTCTTTGCTCCTACTAGATGACTTTCACGAGTCCTTAAACTAAAGTTAATTGATTCAAGTTTGATACCTCGCTTTGTAGCAAATTCTCTCACTAGAGTTGTTTTACCAGTTCCTTTTGGTCCTATTACGAGCACAAATAGGTTGGATGCATATGCCTTGTCCAAAATATCAAAGGAGTTATTCCAGTCTATGTATAATGATTCTGCAAGCACAATTGTATCAAGTCTCATCCTTAATTTAAAAATGTCTTAAACGATTTTTTTTAGATCTAGACTTCTATCTTTGCATATGATTCATCCAAGATGTGGTGCAAAGTTTTCTGCCACGCATCAAAACCATCTGGCTTTTTGGGGAAATTGTAGTAATGTTCAGTTAATGTCTTGTTTTGCTGTGCAGTAAATCTGAGTCCATCTGCCAATTTCTTGTTAAGAGCTCCTCTTATCATCATGCCTAGCTTTCCTACTGTTCCAAAGTCTGGATGCTCACCCTTGCTTATTGCTTCTACATCCAACTTTGACAAAAAGTGCTTCATTCCATAGTTTATCTGATCATTTGTAAGTGTCTGCAATAAACGTCTGAAAATTTCAAGACCTGCTGTTTTGTATCCATAATCATTTATGAAATCAATATTGTATTGCCAAAGACCTGCCTCACTGACATCATTAGCCTCAATTGCATTTACTGCGTTTTTACCCAAGATGGTAGCTGCAACTATTGCAGGACCTATTCCTCCAGCATCAAGTGGTTTTGGCATCCATGCCGAGTCTCCCACGAGCATGTATCCGTTTGCAACCAAGCAATCATTTTGTCTTCTTACAGAGACTTGCCAATTACCTGTTACATTGTTGGAATCCATTTCATCGTCTGATAATTTTGGATTCTTGATTGCCTTGTTCATCTTTACATAATCGTTAATCAGTTTTGTAACATCATCGTGTGCACCCAATCTTTGATTTCTTTTTATCAGTTCTTTTTGTTGTACTCCTAGACCTATGTTGACCTTGTTTTTTCCTTTTGGAAATACCCATCCATATCCACCAGGAGCTATATCTTGATCAAGATGAATTATACAATAATCTGGATCAAATTCTTTTTTGTCTTCTACTCCTGATTCAAATTTCATGATATGTCTTCCAGTAGATTCTAAATCATCACGGTCTATCTTTCGCTCTATCTTTGCATTTATGGATAAACCGTTTCTTAACATTGAAGTGACTCCGGTTGCATCAACTACTATCTTTGCAGTTTTTTTGAATGGTTCGTTTGTAACTAGATTTGTTCCTTCTACTCCTACGACAGTTCCATTATCATATGACAGACCCCTTAGTGCCACAGAATATTGGATGTTTACTCCTGCTTTTTTTGCATCACGAAGCTGACGTTGAGGAAGCTGCTGTCTATTGAGCATGTATCCATCACCGTCAAATGGAATCGATGTCTCTCTGTCTGGAGAAAATGCCATGACGCCTTTTACTGGATGTTCAATCTCAGGGTTACCCCATGCAATCTTGATCCTCTCAGTCATGTAATCTACTGTGTTCTTTCCAACTGCATCTCCACAAACCCACCCGTTGATTGTCTTCTTGCCAATGGTAGGTTCTGGGTTTCTGTCTATTACTAGAATTGATAATCTTTGTTTAGAGTAATACGAGGCTGATTGGGCCGCAATCATTCCTGCAAGGCCTCCTCCTGCTACGATAATATCGTAATCTGTTTTCACAGCGAAAAAACAGGATCCACTCTATTTAAAAGAACCGTATGAAAATAGATCAAAGGTATTTTGGGTCGGTTCGTCGCGGCTTCCTCACAGCAGATGCTCAGACTGGAGCGGCAAAAATATTACCTCATTCCCTTTTACTTTGGGTCGATAAATGTTATTAAATCATGCTGGCTTTGCAAATCTTATTCAAACTGTAAGTAATTCTATGTATTTTTTTGAAACCTGGTCTTTTTTGTAAATTGGCATTTTTATTTTAATTTTTATTGCATTATTCTGTTGTAGACTGATTTCTTTGCTCACAATCTCGTTCTTACCTATTCTCAAAAATAGTGAGGTATCTTCAAAATACATGTCCATGTTTTCTATTAGTTCTTTCATCTGAGCCTTTGGGATTTTTGATGCTAATTTTTTGATAAATTCTTCTGCACGTTTCTTTACAAGTGTTATCTTGGCAAGCACTATTGTGTTTCCATAATGGCCCAGAGTTTTCTCTATGGTAAATTCATCTTCGTTAATTTGAAATAAATCAAAGATGGGCTCAAAAATTTTTCTACTATCCTCTGTTGCATGCAAAATTACCTCAGCTGTTATTTCTAACTGGTGTGTCATGTTGTATACTGTGTATATGATTGGCTATATCTACTAGGCCTGTAGTAGAGCAATTTCGCCCTCTGCAGTTCTAATGAGCTTTGCCTTTTCAATTCCAACATGTCTTACATGAACTATCTTCTTGACAGCCGCCATTACATCTGAGTTTATTTTTCCAAATACTGTAGCCTGGATGAATTGATCTATTGTCATTTCTGGAATGGTTTTTGACATTACTTCTTGAGCAACCAATCTGATTGCATGCTTTCTTGAGGTGTTCAATTTTTTCTGGGTTAGTGCAACTATCTTTATTCTGAAAATGTATCCGTCTTTTGTCTTAACATCTGCAATAAAACTGATCAATGAAGAACCTCGTCTTACGAGACTTCTGAGAAATTCCTTGGCATACTCAAATCTCTTGAAAATTGTTGTTGCGGTTTCTCCTTCTATCTTGTGAATCTGGAAATACAATTTGAATTGGTGCTGAGAAGGATCTCCTTTTAGTATGTCATGTAATGTGACCTCTATTACTCTACCAATTGCGTTGTCGTCATCAGTTACTGGGATATAGGCAATAGGTTTGTTATCAAATGAAGCAGGAAGCAGTACTGTAACCCACTTTTTTTCTCTCCACTTGTCTTTTACTCTAGCAGTCTTTTGACGAGCCAACTATGTTGAACTTCTGAGGCCAAAATATAAGTTGTACGACATTTTAGATTAGGCTAGAGCCGACATACTTTTGCAACACCTTTGGAACTGCAATATGTCCATCTTTTGTCTGAAAATTTTCTATTATCGCAACCATTGTTCTTGTAGTTGCTACTAGAGTACTGTTCAAAGAGTGTAGATACTGTGGTTGTTCATTGGTTTTGTCTCTGAATCTTATTTTCAACCTTCTTGCCTGAAAATCAAGACAATTAGAACAAGATACTATCTCTCGGTAGCTTTTCTGTCCTGCCATCCAAGCTTCTAGATCGTAAGTCTTGGCAGACACTTTGCCCAAATCTCCACTTGACAATAACATGATTCTGTATGGGATCTCTATTTTTTGATAAAATTCTTCTGCTATTGTTAGCATTCTCTCATGCTCGTGCCATGAATCCTCTGGTCTTGTAAACGCAAACTGTTCTACTTTTTCAAATTGATGTACGCGAAATATTCCCTTCTGGTCTCTGCCGTGAGCCCCTGCTTCCTTTCTAAAACATGTACTAACTCCTGCATATCTTAGAGGCAATTTTTTACCATCGATTATCTCATCTGAATGCATGGATGCTACTGCATGCTCACTTGTTCCTATCAGGTAGAGGTCTTCTCCTTCGATCTTGTAAATTACTTCTTCAAAATCTTGGGCAATTATGGCGCCTTCCATTGCACTCTTGTTTATCAAAAATGGTGTCTGTATGGGAGTGTAATTTTTCTCAGCCAAAAAATCAAGTGCAAACTGTAACAGTGCTTGATTTAATCTGACAAGTTGATTCTTGAGATAGTAAAATCTTGCTCCTGAAACCTTTGCTGCTCTCTCCAGATCCACAAGGTCAAGACTTTGTGTCAAATCTATGTGATCTTTTATCTCAAAATCAAAAGTAGGTATATTGCCCCATTTTTTTATCTCCTTGTTTGCTGTCTCATCTTTTCCAATTGGGACTGATTCATGTAACATGTTGGGCAATGTTAGGGAAAGTTTTGTGAATTTCTCTTCTGTCCTTAGCTGTTCCTCTTCCAATTTTTTAAGATTGTCAGAAACTGTTTGCATTTGATCTATGAGACCAGACGCATCTTCCCCTGTCTTCTTCTTACTTGCAATTTCTAATGATACTTCATTTCTTTTTTTTCTAAACTCATCAGTTTTTACAATTAATTCTCTTCTGTCTTTATCTAGCGAGATTAACTCATCAAGAGGAAATTTGACAACTCTTGCCTCTAACATATTTCTAATCTTGTCTGGATTATCTCGAAGAAGTTTTGGATCAAGCATCAACTAGTCACTTTGAGTATAACTTGGGTCTGTTCAAGAACTTCATCAATAGTAGAAATCAATGTTCGTATATTTCCTTTACCCTCAAATGTAAAAATCAGAGATGTCTGATCCTTCTCAATTTTAAAAGAAAGATTTTCTGGAAAATCTACATTATCAGGCTCCAAAGACTTTCTTATGGATTCTGCCTTTTTGTCTGAAAGATTATTCAGAAACACTTGAACTTTGCATTCTAGAGACATTTTGTTCGAGATAGTCTAGGAATTCATCCAATTTGTCTTTTGTAATTCTTGCTCCTGCAGCTGCAGCATGTCCTCCTCCCACGCCTGACACTTTTGCAGCACATTCTCGCATTAGCAATCCTAAATTGACTTCGGACTTGCAACCCGTAGATTTGCGCGAAGAGAATTTTATTGTTCCTTCTTCACCGTTTGTTCTAAGTATGATTATTTTTCCAGTATTTTTCTGAGATCCTCCAAGAAGCGATGATACCGCACCTGTCATGTTTTCTGGTACAAGCCCTTCTCCATTTACCATCAAGTAATGACCGTTATCGGTTATTCTCCATCTTTCGCTAGAAAGTGTGTTCATGTAGGTTCTCAGGAATGTTCTATATTCTACCAAAATATTTTCTCCTTCTTGTAGCATCTTGGTCCTGTCTCCCATGCAAATTGCAACTCCTACTCCAGCTTTGCGAATCCTACCACAAGAGTTCAGCATTGTTGAAAATTCTCTTGCATCTCGAAGAAAACTTCTCTTATCTTCGCCAGATAATGTGTAGGTATATCCTACAAGTTCGTCTAGTATGTCGCTTGCGTTTTTAGTCGAAATATACTTTGATATAGTTTGAAGAAGGACTCTCTTTTCGTCTTCTGTTAGCTCAGCTGGAACTCGCCACCTACTTCCATCCTTTAATTTTATTCCTGATGAGTTCAAAAGTGAGAGGCAGGCATCGCGATTCCATGTTAAACCCTCGATGAAAGGTTGCGAGGTAAATGCAAGAGCATCAGGTAGTGGCCTTGTCTCTCGTCCGACGAGTAAAATGTCCAAGTCAATTTCTACTTGGTTGTTCTTCTTTGCGATAGCCGCAATTTCTAAATTTATTCCAGTAAATGATTTTTTTTCGCCTTGGTCTTGCCTATCTCCTAGTGCTGCAACAACTGCAATCCATGCCAAATCTGTATTCTCCTTGTGCAAAGCTTTTGAAACTAGATATGCCATACCTCCAGCAGAAACATCTCTTCCACCGTCTACGTCATATTTCCAAGCATTGATGACTTTTTGATTGTCAAACTCTTCTTGTGGGATTTGATGATGATCAACCACTATCCAATTATCATCTAACGCGTTATCGATATCTTTTGCAAATCCTCCTCCCAGATCTGTGATTATGTGGAACTGTCTTGAATCATTTTTCATTTTTTCAATAATGTTTTTACTAAATTCATTGACGGTACGTACGGTACATTTTGCACCTGACCTGATCAAAGATTTTGTAACTATACTACCAGAAGTTATTCCGTCACAATCAAGATGAGTTATTACCGAAATATTTTTTCCTGTTTTGATACAATCAGAAACTCTATCATGAAAATAGGATAATGCTTGGTCTAACTTTGCCATTACTCGAGTTGAGCAATGACTGCCTTATATTTCCAAGTTTTGGCTATCTTGCCAATTTTCTTGTAATATGAAGATAATCTGTGAACCTTTGCCTCTAGAAGTTCAAGCGATCTGACGTTTCTTTTATCAGATTTATTTTCCTTCAAATGTTTCTGCAAACCTAGTGCCTTGTTTACCAAGTTGTTCAGGTCTTCTGGCATTTCTGTTTTGATCCCTTTTTGTTCAAGGATCTCGGTGATTGATTTTTTGACAATCTGTCTTGTAATTGGTATTGCATATTGATCACGCAATTTTATTCCAATCTTACTTGGTGGAAGACCTTCTTTTGCATATTTGACAACCAATTCTTCGATCTCTGCTGGACTCTGTTTTACCCATGTAGGTGTACTAGGAGTGATTGGTCTTGTCGAATGTGACTTGCCATGTCTATGTGAATGAAGACGACCCACGAACCGCTTGTTTTTTAAGGAAACATAAATGTTACTTGACTTCTCAACAAGTGCCGATTACATAAAAGTTAAATATCTACGAAATCGAATCTCAATTAGGTATTCATATGAAAACACCAATAATTGTTGGAACTGCACTGTTGGCTGTATTTGTAGCCTCTACATTTGCTCAATTCGCTGCAGCACAATACACACCAGGTGGTGGTCTTGGGCTCGAACAGGAATTGGCATTAGCAAAAGCCAAAGTACAGGCAGTACAAAATAATCCGCATGCAGGTTCGGGTACTCCATATATTGATGCAAACGGTGTAGTCGGTGCATCAGTAATCTCAGGTGGAATATTCGGTGGAATCTTCATTGCCTTTGTCGTAAAAGCAAAGCAAGCGGAAAAAGCAAAGAGAGCTTAGTTCTTCTCTTTTTCTTATTTTATTAATCTCCTTTTAGATCTCTATTTTTTATCTATCACAGAAATGTATATATCGCACCTAAATTGTTTGGAATTATGATGAGCACGATATTCACTATGCTCGTAGGTATGCTGTCAAACTTTGCAGGTCAAATAGGTCCAAACTATGACCCGCTATTCTATGA
>JANWJG010000020.1 GCA_025449485.1 Nitrosotalea sp.
CCATTAAAGTGATATCTATGCATTTTAGCTACGCTTTCCAAAATTATGATAAAACAAGACACGTTCGTGCCGCATTGCGAGAAAAGACAATCTCACACAAACATGCAAGAGAAATTGCACATAAAATAAAAGGAATGTCAATTGAATCTGCAAGAAGTTATCTACAATCTGTTGTCAACTTGGAACGCGCAGTTCCATTCAAGAGATATAACAACGAAGTAGGACACAAGTCAGACACTGGAGTAATGGCTGGAAGATATCCAGAAAAAGCAGCATCAGAATTTATCCGACTACTAGACAATTTAGAATCAAACGCAGAATACAGAGGAATGGATCTTGACAGATTGAAAATAATCAATGCAACAGTACACAAAGGCAGAAAACTTGAACGATTTACTCCACGTGCAATGGGACGTGCAACTCCTAAAGTGGATATTCTTACCCATGTAGAGCTGGTAGCTCAGGAGCTATAGCATGTCATCTGTGAAAAATGTAATCAATGATAGTTACAAACTGATGCTCTTGAAAGATTATCTAAGAGAAGCAATCAAGGAAGCAGGTTTTTCAGAAGTTGATATTCAAAAAACTCCAACAGGAACCAGAGTCGGCTTACACGTAACAAGACCTGGTATTGTAATCGGAAGAAAAGGAAGTGGAATAAGAGATCTCACAAAGGTTTTGGAAACAGACTTTGGTCTAAAGAATCCGCAGATATCAGTAATTGAAATAACAAAACCAGAACTTGAGCCAAGTGTCATGTGCAACAGAATGTCACAACACCTTGCAAGAGGCACTGCATTCAGACGTGCAGTCATGTGGACAATGCAAACTATAATGGAAGCAGGTGCAATGGGTGTACAAATCACAACCTCTGGCAAACTAAGAGGTGACCGTTCAAGCTTTGAAAAGCACAGCAAAGGAATACTGCCACGAGCAGGACACCAAGCTACAGTTATTGTATCAGAAGATATCGTACACGTTCAAACAAAAATGGGTCTTATCGGAGTTAGAATCAGAATTGCAAGAAAAGAGCGATTCATACCAGAATTTGAATTAAAGGTAATGAAGAAAGAAGCAGCCCCAAAACTTGAAGTTCCAGAAGAGATTGAGATTGTAGAAGAAACACAGATTGATCCAACCAAGCCACGTACTGAAAGTGAAGTAATTGAGCTTGAAGAGAAATTGATAGAAACTGTGGAAACATTTGAAGAAGTAGAGGAGGAGCTAAAGTAATGGCCCGAATCAAGATGAAAACAGTTCGAGAGTTCAATGAAACTGATCTTAAAGACAGACTAGGACAACTGCGTTCCGAACTCACTAAATTAAAGATTGAAGCATCTAAAGGAACACTGCGAAAAGACAGCGGAAAGGTAAAACCTCTTCGAAGAGATATCGCAAGAGTATTAACTAGACTAAATGAGATGAAATCCAAATGATTACGCCAGAAAATATCACACGTCATGAATTAATAGGACTTGACACCTTGATTGTAAAATCTACCAATTCTCAAATGATAGGCTTGCACGGAAAAGTAATTGATGAAACAAAATCCATGTTTGCAATTCAAACTGCAACTGGAATCAAAACAATACCAAAACACAATTCTACATGGCAATTCAATTTCAATGGCACATCTGCTCTTGTGGATGGAAACACCATCACAAAAAGATCCTTTGAAAGAATGGGAGTAAAAGCATGACTAGAAACATAGGACTCCAAGTAAAGGCGCCAAAATCTGATTGCCAAGATGATCTTTGTCCATTCCACGGTACTCTAAGTATTAGGGGTAAACTAGTTCAGGGAAAAGTAGTTAGTGCTAGAGCACCAAAAACAATTGTCGTACAACAAGAATTTCCAAGACTTGATATCAAATACAAGCGATATGCACGTAGCCAAAGCAAATTGCACGCACATAGACCACAGTGCATCGATGTAAAAGAAGGAGATGTTGTTCTTACTGCAGAATGCAGACCTATTTCAAAGAGTGTATCTTTTGTAGTAGTTGAGGTAGTATCATAATGGCAGCAACAAAGAGTCGTGCAGTTTCGGCAAAGGGAGTTCAAGAATTCAGACCATATGTAACAAGAGCACTTCCACTTGGAGCTCAAGTAGTATGTGCTGATAACACCGGTGCAAAGATCTTGGAAATTGTAATGGTTCAAAAAACAAAAACCAGAGTGGCTCGTTATCCATCTGCAGCAGTTGGCGACTTTTGCAACGTTGTAGTAAAGAAAGGCCCTGGTGAACTAAGAGGACAAATATTTGGCGCAGTTATTGTTAGACAAAAATATGCTGTAAGAAGATTAAGCGGAGTGCGAGTAACATTTGAAGATAATGCGGCAGTGCTTGTTACACCAGAAGGTGAAATCAAGGGAACCGAAATCAAGGGACCTGTAGCAGTCGAAGCAGCAGAAAAATATCCAAGAATCGCAAACTTGGCATCGATGGTGGTATAATAACATGAAACCAACTACAATACGAAAACGAATGTTATATACTGCTTCGCAACACCTACTTAGCAAGCAACTAGGTTCTCATTTAGCTAAAGATCTTAAAGAAAAATATCACTGCAAGAGCTTGCGTGTTGTAGAAGGTGACAGCGTAAAGGTATTGCGTGGAGAGTTCAAGGGAATTGAAGGCAAGGTCACACGAGTATCTACTGAAAAGCGAGGAATTGCAATAGAGGGCATCAAGCGTGAGAAACTCAAGGGCGGAAATGTCGACATTTACATTCATCCATCAAACGTTATCATCACTTCACTAAATCTTGAAGACAAGTGGAGACAAAGCAGACTTGAAGGACAAAAACCACGAGCTGCAAAAAGTGCTCCACAAGAACCACAAGAGACAAAACAAAAAGAATCAAAACCAAAAGAACAAAAAGAGGCTAGCAAGGAAAAACCAAAGGAAGTAAAAAAGGAATCAAAGCCAGATGATACAAAAGACAAATCTAAAATTGAAAAAAAGGGGAATAAATAATGGTTAGCATCGCAGGTAGTAAAAAACTAAAAAGACAAATGGCTCCACTTTTCTGGGGAATCACAAGAAAAGACAAGAGATTTGTAATTACGGTAAAACCAGGCGGTCACAAAAAAGACATATCCATTCCAACTGCCGTATTCATCCGTGATACACTAAAACTTGCTACAACTCTAAGAGAAGCAAAATCTGTAATCTATGGAGGCAGAGTCAAAGTAGACGGTGTTGTAAGAAACTCACTTCATCACGGTATTGGTTTGATGGATGTGGTAGAGCTTGACGGAGTCTCTGATGTATACAGACTTGTTCCAAAAGATTTGACTGTACTAAAACCAATCAAGATAGATTCTACTGAAAAATCAAAGAAATTACTCAAAGTAACAAAAAAAGTAACAATCAAGGACAAGAAAACACAAATCGGATTCCATGATGGTAGAACACTAGTCTCTGACACCAAGGTAAATGTTGGAGATACATGTGTAGTTGAAGTTCCAGGAACCAAAATTCTTAGTGTAATACCTCTTGAAAAAGGAGTCCAAGTCATAATTACAAGCGGAGTAAACGCAGGACGTATGGGTAAAGTCACAGAACTCAAGCCAGGTACATTCATCTTGCCAAAAAGAGCAGATGTTGACTTTGGTGAAAGACAGATTGAAATCCCAGCAGACCTAGTAATGGCAGTAGGAAAAGACAAACCTGTCATACAAATCCAGTGATAGATATGGCACAACAAACAGTATCCTCCATGAAAAAAATTTCAGTTGCTAAAGTAGTATTGAATATGGGTGTAGGTAAATCAGGTGAACCAGTAGAAAAAGCAAAACGTGCACTAAAGCACATTTCTGGTCAACAACCATCTCCAAGATATGCCAAGGCCACTCAACGTGACTGGGGTGTACACAAGGGTGAACCAATTGGTGTTGCAGTCACAATACGAAACGAACAGGCAATTCTGCTTATCAAGAGATTATTTGCAGCAAAGGGTAATCAGATGAAAGGCTCATCGTTTGATAACTTTGGAAATCTTTCATTTGGTATCAAAGAACACATAGACATTCCGGGAGTAAAGTACGATCCACAAGATGGAATCTTGGGTCTTGATGTTTCAATCTCTCTTACACGACCAGGTTTTAGTATCCGTCTGCGAAGCAAACACAAAGCAAGTATTGGACGCACTCATATCATCACATCTGAAGAAGCAAAAGCATTTCTAACCCATGAGTTTGGAATTCAGGTAGTATAACATGAAAAATCGTGATTACAAGGTAACTGGAAGAACTGTACATACATTTGGAAAGGGTTCTAGATGGTGTAAAAGATGTGGCGATTACAATGCAGTTATTCAAAAATATGATCTTGATCTTTGCAGACGATGTTTCAGAGAAGTCGCAGACTCGCTAGGGTTTAGGAAATTCAAGTGATAGTATATGCCAGCAACTAATATTCTAGCAAACATGTTTGTAACACTATACAACACCGAGGCAAGAAGAAAAGGAGAATGTATTGTATTGCCTAGCTCAAGACTTGCAACCGACGTACTCAAGACTCTACAAAATCATAACTATATTGGAGAATTTGAGCACGTTGACGACAAGAAAGGCGGCAAGTTTAAGATTCAACTATTGGCAAAAATCACAAAATGTGGTGCAATCACCCCTAGATTCAAGGTAAAAAAAGATGGTTATGCCAAGTGGGAGCAACAATATCTACCATCATATTCACGTGGTATGCTCATTGTAACCACCAATCAGGGTGTAATGTCTCATCACGAAGCAATAAAGAGTGGCTTGGGAGGGCTATTGATAGGATTTGTCTACTAAAACTGAGATACATGAAGTAACAATACCAATTCCTGATACAGTCAAGGCATCTATAGCCCACAAGATATTGCATGTCCAGGGACCATTAGGTAAAACAAGAAAGGCATTCAAGAAAATACCCGTAGACGTTCAAGTCGAAGGAAAAAATGTTATACTAAAATCAATTGGAATCCGTAAAAGAGATTATGCAATATTCAAAACTGCAGAATCTATAATCAATACTCTATTCAAGGGTGTTCAGACTGGATATACATTCAAGATGAAAATTGTTTATGCTCACTTTCCAATCACTGTAAAGGTAAAAGATGGTCAGATTCATGTAGAAAACTTTCAAGGCGAACGTGCAGCACGTGTCTCAAAAATAGTTGGTGACACCAAAGTAGTTGCAAAAGGTGATGATGTGATAATCACAGGTCCAGTATTGACTGATGTATCCCAGACTGCCGGAAGTCTTCAACAAAACACCAAAGTCAAAAACAAAGATCACAGAGTTTTTCTTGACGGTCTTTATCTTTTTGAGAAACTCGACAAGATCGAAAAATAGATTCAGCAAAGAATAAATCCGCTTATCCTACGAACAAGTCTGTTGCCGCCCTAGCTCAGCGTGGTAGAGCAGCTGGCTGTTAACCAGCGGGTCGCCAGTTCAAGTCTGGCGGGCGGCGCTTTAATATTTCTAAATTCGAATTTAGAAATATTTGTTTTTGATTACTGTAATTCACAATTTCAAAATCTACATGTTTACAGATATGATATTTCTAAACTCGAGTTATGAAATATTGTAATGCGATCACATCTTGGTGTATTCTATTAGACAATATGGATCTAATACGGATCATATCATGATGATACATGCAGGAGGTCCGCATTGGCCAGAACAAGACGCGCAAATAGATATTGCGTGGATTGTGGGGGTAGATTAGTTTACTATCCTCGCCTTTCAAACCCAAAAGCTCCCAACG
>JANWJG010000021.1 GCA_025449485.1 Nitrosotalea sp.
AAACTTGCTTTAAAATTTCATCCTGATAAAAACAAGTCACCTGATGCTGCAGAACACTTTAAGGAAATTTCAGAAGCATATGCAGTGTTATCTGACTCTGAAAAACGTAAACTCTATGATACTTATGGTCATGCTGGCGTAGATGGAAAATACAGTACAGATGACATCTTCCAAGGTTAACGAGCCAACTTTGAAGATATTTTTGGGAGCGCTGGTGGTTTTGAATCTATTTTCGAATCTATTTTTGGTAGGGGAGGAGGATTTCGGTTTGGGGGATTTGATTTTGGAGGATCTGGCAGAGTGCGAGGCGCTGATCTTGTATATGATACCACATTGACATTAGAAGAAACATTCA
Source organism: Nitrosotalea sp. (assembly GCA_025449485.1). GTDB lineage: Archaea > Thermoproteota > Nitrososphaeria > Nitrososphaerales > Nitrosopumilaceae > Nitrosotalea. The sequence continues at coordinate 356 of JANWJG010000021.1, forward strand.
AGGGAAAAAAAGAAGAGATTGATCTGCCTAGGCTAGTAAATTGTGATACTTGTAATGGGTCAGGTTGTGCTCCTGGCACTTCTGTAAGGACATGTTCTGTATGTAATGGTCATGGTCAAACTAGAGTATCACGTAGCAGTGGATTTTCTACATTTGTAACTGTACAGCCATGTAATACCTGCAAAGGTCAAGGCAAGATCATAGAAAGACCATGCTCAAAATGTAAAGGGGCAGGAAAACAAAAAACAACAAAGAAATTCTCATTTGAAATTCCTGCTGGCGTAGAGGATGGAGAATACAGGATCCCAGGAGAAGGTGAATCAGTTCAAGACGGAGTAAACGGAGATCTAATTGTTAGAATACGAGTTCAACCGCATGATAAATTCAAAAGAGATGGATCTGATATTTTCTATGATGCAAATATATCGATGATTGATGCAGCATTGGGAAAAAATATCATGGTTGAAACACTTGAAGGACAAGAAAAACTTGAGGTAGAATCTGGAAGTCAGCCAAATACTATAGTAAAACTAAAAGGAAAAGGACTTCCTCGTCAGAGCGGAAGAGGTAGAGGCGATGAATATGTTAGACTTGTTATCAATATACCTACTAAGATAGACAAACAGCAACGTAAATTACTCGAAGAACTAAAAGACAGTTTTAACAGGGATTGATGTAATTGAGAATAGCACTTGATGTGGATGGAGTTTTGGCTGATGTCATTACGTCTTGGTTGTCATATAGTAACAAAATAAGACCGACAATATCAAAATCTCAAATATCTGAATGGGATTTTTGGAAAAATCATAGTATAGATAAATTTGATTTTTACAATGAACTCTCAATTTGTTGGAAATCGTGGGAAAATGTTCCTCCTACAGAAAACAATATTGCACATGCCACTACACAACTATCAAATCTTGGTACTGTTGACATTGTAACTGCACGGGACGAGTCTACTCACAATGATGTAAAAAATTGGCTCAAACTACATAAAATAAATTTCAAAAATTATGTTGGTGTGTTAGAAGGAATAGAAAAATCACGATTAGATTATGATGTATTTATTGATGATTCACCTCTCAATGCAAAAAGTATGCTGGAAGAAGGAAAATCTGTAATACTTTACTCGCAGCCGTGGAATGCATCTTTTGAAGATGATAGGGCAGTTAGGATACACGAGCTAAAAAATGCTGTACCTGTAATTGATAAAATGATCAGTGAGGATAAATAATTTCCAAACCAACTGATGAGCATAAAAAAGACACTTATTGTAGGATCTTAATTCTCACGTTATTGCGGGGGTCGCCTAGCCTGGTCAACGGCGTAAGGCTCAGAACCTTATCTCTTAGGAGTTCGTGGGTTCAAATCCCACCTCCCGCACTTTATTTTTCGTCTATCTTGATCTTTATTTTATCTTCTAGAAGTTGATTTAATTTCTGACCATCTACTTTTCCACGTAGTGTTTTCATGGCAAGGCCCATTAAAGGTCCCATTGATCTTAGTCCTTGTTTTTTTATTATTCCTAAATTAGATTTTACCAACTCATCTAACGTCTTGTGTAATTCTGCATCTTCTATGGTATTCAATGCATTTGACTTGATTGCATCTGATATGGATTTAGATTTTCCACTCATGATACTCTCAAATATCATCTCAAGTGATTCTTTTGCTATCTTTTCCTCTGTTACTAATCTAAAGGCTTCAAAAATATCTCCAGCTCTTAATAATGTTGAATCCATTCCTCTTCGCTCCAAGTTTGTAATTGTACCACACAAAGTCGAAGCTACAAAATTAGGAGAGATCCTCTTATCTTTACATATTATCTCAAACAGATCTAGATACTCTGAATCAAATATTTGTGCAGAAAGCTGTTGATTTAATTCATATTGTTTTTGTAATGCTATAAGATTCTCTTCCCATGATCTTGGAATCTTGTTTCTAGCTTGCTCTATCTCTGCATTATCTACAATAATTGGCGGTATGTCTGTTTCTGGATACATTCTTGAAGAGCCTGGCCTTGGTCGTAAAAACACTGTTTCTCCTGTAATTGTAGCCGCTCTTGTTTCTGCAGGTATTCCATTTCTTGCATCTTCAATTCGTTTTATGATGGATTCTATCACCGTGTCAAGTTTTTTTTCATTTCCAGCCACTATGATAAAGGCATCATTAGATTTTATCTCAAGTATATTTTTCACTTCTTGAATTTCTGATTCTTCTATGCCATAATTTGGCAGTTCATCAGAATGAAACAATCCGCCTAACCCAAAAAATCTAACCAGCTCGCCTAATTGTTTTCCTAATCTTATTCCTGGATATGGTTCCCATCCAAGCATTCCTGCAAATCCTTTGATTCTCATTGCCTTTATTGAGGAGCCTTCTGAAAGAGACTTTTGAATTACTTTTGATTTACAGCTTTTGAATATGTTTGATACGTCCTTTACATCTTTTTCTTTGGTTATTTTTTCTATGTTGAGTGTCTGTAATTTCTCTGCAATAATTTTTAGACCATGTTGTCTTTTTGCTTCATACTCGATGACTTTTTCTAACTGATCTAATTTCTGTACACCTTTTACTTCTATTACTGCACCACCTCCCTCTATTGACACATTGACATCTTGCCTGATTGATCCTATGCCTCTTCCTACTCTTTTTGTTGCACGTAACATTCTACCCAAAGTCAAAGCAATGTTTTTGATCTCTTCTGGTGTGCCTGAGACTGGGTCTAATGCAATTTCCACTAGCGGTACTCCTAATCTCTCCAAACTGTATTCTCTTGTCTCTTTAGAGTCTTGGAGTAGCTTTGCAGCATCTTCTTCAAGACAGATGCTCTGAACTCCAATTTTTTTACCATTGACTTCAAGACTACCACCCATGGATACTAACATGGTTCTTTGAAAACCTGATGTGTTGGAGCCGTCAATCACAAGTTTTCTCATGACATAGATTTCATTGAAAATATTTGATTTTAACGCCGATGACATGATCAAAACAGTTTCTTTTGCATTAGGGTCAAGATCATGTGGAGGCTCATCGTCTTGTTCTACAAGACAACTACTCTCTGGATTTGCAGAATACAAAATTGTCTTTTCCTTACTCTTCTCAAAGATGGCACTGGGATCAAATTCTCCTAGCTCACTACTTGTTATCCTTAATCTGCGTGAAAATTTAATTGGATATTCATCTGATTCAATAGGCTTGCATCTACAAAACAACTTGGCTCCAGTTGCAAGTTGTTGATGAATTTCTAATCCTACGAGAAGTCCTATCTTATCAATCTGGATTTCGGACATTTGTAATTTTATTCTTGTACTTGCTTTAAAGCTTAGTCTGAAAATTCAAGAGCAATATTTTCTTTCATCAGTTTTGTCATCTCGTTAGAATCTTTAGAATTTGCCAAGGCCCACATTGTCTTTACAAGTGCAGTCTCTGGTATCATGTTTCCAAGTGGCATGACTCCAAGATTCAAGAGATCTCTTCCGCTGTCATATACGGTCATTCTTACCATTCCGTCAATACATTGGGAGGTCATTCCCATGAACAACCCATTTTTCTTGGCCTTTTCTATTGCTCCATACATTGTTTTCCCGACATGTCCAAGTCCAGTTCCTTCAATGACTATTCCTCTATATCCTGAATCTATGGCATAATCAATAATCTTGGGATCAAGTCCTGGATAATATTTTAGCAGTAAGACACGGCTATCAAACTTGATTCTTGGTGCATATTCTCTTTTTGGAATGTCAAACTGCTTGTCTTTTTCAATGCTTGCTGATTTGATAATATATGCAGGAGGACCGCCTATTGTCTTGAATGCATCTCTTCTGCTAGTGTGATTTTTTCTTACACGAGTTGCCCAGTTGCAGGCAATCTCATCATCGCTTGAATTGTTATGCATCACAACAAAAATGCCTGAAGAATGTACATCTATCAAAAATCTTGTAGCTGCAATTAGATTTAACGCTGCATCTGATGATGGCCTATCTGATGATCTCTGGGAGCCTACTAGTGCAACTGGTTTTGGAAATCCTGCCAAGGAAAATGCCAATGCTGATGCTGTGTATTGCATAGTGTCTGTACCATGGGCCACTATTATTCCATCATACTCTGACTTGGCATAAGAGTCTAATTTTTCTGCAATCTTTATCCAATGTTGAGGAAGTAAATTCTCTGAATATTCTGAAAAAAGTACCTCTGTGTCTATGTTTGCAATGGTTGCAAGTTCTGGTACACTTGCATTAAGCTCTGCAGCGGTGAGAGCAGGAGTGACTGCTCCAGTTCTATAGTCTATTCTACTTGCAATTGTACCTCCTGTGGACAAGAGAAGAATTTTTGGAAGTTTTGGATTTGATTGTGACTTGTAACTGATTTCTTTTTTCATTATAGGTGGAGATTCTAGCTCTATTTTTTTTATCTTGTCAAGTTCAAGACCTATGTTGTATCCACTCTTTAGTTTCAAAACAATGTGGTGATCATCACTGTGCTCATATCTTGGCATTATGACTCCTGTGTAAATTGAATCAGCATGAATCTTTACTTGACTTCCTATCTCTATCTTGTTACTTGTAAGAAATTCTAACCCTTTACCCCTGTACCCAAATTGTGACATTCACTAGAACTAGAAAAGTTATTTTATTAAAATTACCTATAGTATGGAACCGCGACTTTTTCGCCTATCTTTAATTCCTTCTGGGTCTTTACTTTTCTTACAGCCTCTTCAAAATGCCTCATGGTTACTTTTGCCTCTGTAGCCTGTTTTTCGGCTTCCTTTTGATCAGGATACTTGTCAAGAAATTCGTGTATTACAAGTGATACTGCAGTGTTTGCTATTGATGCTACATCTGCACCGCTCATTCCATCTGTTACTTCTGCAATTTTTTCAATGTCTACAAAGTCTGGATTCTTCATACCGTTTGTCATAGGTTCTCTTATTACCGGAATCTCCTTTGTATTTATCTCCAAAATCTTCTTCCTTCCTTCCTTGTCTGGTAATGGAACTAGTATTATCTTATCAAATCTACCAGGTCTTAGCAATGCAGTATCTATCATGTCAGCTCTGTTTGTTGCGGCAAGTACTACAACTCCATGTAAACTCTCTATTCCGTCTAACTCAGTCAAAAGCTGGCTTACTACCCTTTCTGTGACTGCCGTCTCTCCTCCCACTCCACGTATTGGAGCAATGGAATCGATTTCATCGAAAAATATTACACAAGGTGAAGCCTGTCTTGCTCGTCTGAATATCTCTCTTATTCCACGTTCTGATTCACCTACCCACTTTGATAGTAATTCTGGTCCCCTTACGGAAATGAAGTTGGCTTCACTTTCAGTTGCAACAGCTTTTGCCATTAGAGTTTTTCCAGTTCCACTAGGACCATGTAATAATATTCCTCTTGGCATTCTGTGTCCTAGCTTTGAGTATAATGTGGGATATTTCATTGGCCATTCCACAGCTTCTTGTAATTCACGCTTGACACTTTCTAGTCCTCCAACTTCATCCCAGCTTACATCAGGATTCTCAATGAATACTTCGCGCATACCTGATGGTGTGACTTCTCTTATGGCATTCTGAAAGTCATCACCGTTGACTACAAGCTTGTCAAGTGTTTCTGGTGGGAGTTTTTCATCCTCTAAATTTAATTCTGGAAGTAATCTTCTAAGGCACTTCATGGCAGCTTCTTTACATAGATATTCTAAATCAGCTCCTACGTAGCCATGGCTTATTGATGCAATCTTGTCTGCATTAACATCATCACTAAGTGGCATGTTTCTTGTATGTATCATTAAGATGTCTTTTCTACCCTTCTTGTCTGGTACCTTGATCTCAATTTCTCTATCAAATCTTCCAGGTCTTCTAAGGGCTGGATCAATTGCGTTTGGTCTATTGGTTGCAGATATGACTATTACTTTTCCTCTAGCTTCAAGACCGTCCATTAGGGAAAGCAACTGGGAAACTACTCTTCTTTCTACCTCTCCTGTAACCTCTTCTCGTTTTGGTGCTATTGAATCAATTTCATCAATGAATATGATGGATGGCGATTTTTCTTTTGCCTCTTTGAAAATTTCTCTTAGCCTAGCTTCACTTTCTCCATAAAACTTGCTCATTATCTCTGGTCCTGATATGCTAATGAAATGTGCATTACTTTCATTTGCAACAGCTTTTGCCAACAATGTTTTTCCAGTTCCTGGAGGCCCGTACAATAATACTCCTTTTGGAGCTTCGATTCCAAGTTTTTCAAAGATCTCTGGGTGTCTTAGTGGAAGTTCTATCATTTCACGAACTTTCTTAATTTCGTCAGTTAATCCTCCAATGTCTTCGTATGTTACTTGTGGTACACCACGGAGGGTCTCTCCTTTTTCTGCAATGTGGAACACTGTCTTTTGTGTAACAAGTACCGCATCAGCTGCAGGAGTAACGCCTATGACTTGAAAAGTTAACCTTCCTCCAAAATAAGGCACCATTACATTATCGCCTTTTATCAATGGAACACTTTCTAATGCATCAGCAAGATATCTCTCATCAATTGGAGGTATTGCCTCTAATGGGGCAACAACTACCTTTTCAGCAGCTACTGCCTTGATCTTTCTGACTGCAACAGTATCGCCTATTGCAATTCCTGCATTATTTCGAACTAACCCGTCTACTCTGATAATTCCCTTGCCTTCATCTGAGGGGTAAAGTGGTAAGCATTTAGCCACAGTTCTCCTTTTTCCCTTGATTTCAATAACATCACCTGTAGAAGCCCCAAGTGAATCCATAGAATCATAATCAATACGTGCCACTCCTCTCCCTACATCACGAGTATAAGCCTCAAGTACCTTAAGGGAAAGCGTGTTCTGGCTCACTATTTTAGCACCCTCAAACTAATTTTTATACCTTTGTCGTCTTTGATCCAGAATTTAGGATCAGAAGATTAAAATTTACAAGATAAACCAAAACCGGTACTTTGGGTAAGCGACCACTAGTAAGAAGACGAGGTAGAGGAGGAAGTCAGTTCCGTGCAGCTTCTACTGGCAAGTTACTTCCAGCCAAATATCCTCGATTTCAATTAGCAGAACAACACGAGGCTAAAGTGGTAGATATAGTCCATGAAACCGGAAGAGATGCTCCTCTTGCTAAAGTTAGATTTGAAACTGGATTATTGTCTTTCATTCCATCTGTTCTAGGTACTAAAATTGGTTCTAAATTTCACTTTGGTTTAAAGTCAGATATCTCTCCAGGTAATGTTATCAGTGTTCAAAATATTCCTGACGGTACTATAGTATGTAATGTTGAGAAGCATTTTGGTGATGGTGGAGCAATAGTAAAATCTGCTGGAACATATGCAACAGTATTTTCACATAGCTCTGAGGGTGTAACAATAAAACTACCATCTGGAAAATTTACTACACTTAATCCACAGAACCGTGCAATGATTGGAGTTCTTGCTGGAGGGGGTGTTGGTGATAGACCATTTATGAGAGCTGGACCTGCATGGAGAAGAAAGCGCTCAAAGGGACACAAATATCCTATAGTCAGAGGTGTTGCTCAAGCTGTATATGTTCACCCTCACGGTGGTGGAAGACACCAACACGTTGGAAGAAGCTCCACAGTCTCACGAAACGCTCCACCTGGACGTAAGGTTGGAAGTATCGCAGCTAGAAAGACTGGACGTTCCAGAATGAAAGAACGAGAATAATTCTTCAAGACTAAATACTAGTTTTAAAAAACAAGATCATGAATTCAAAGAGGGTTCATCTTTTGGTAGAAGGACGAGTACAAGGTGTTTATTTTCGTCAGGGAATGATGGAGACTGCTGAAAAAAATAATGTCTTGGGATGGGTCCGAAATCTTCCTGACAATAAAGTAGAATCTATCTTGGAAGGAAATGATTCAAACGTAGATGCTGTAGTAGAATGGGCTCGTTTTGGTCCTGCTGGAGCAGTTGTACAGGAACTAAAGGTCACTGAAGAAAAGTATGTTGGAGAATTCTCTGATTTTGAGATTCGTTATTAATGGATACTAGTGTATGCATCCAAAAGAAGTTTTTTAATTTCATCGAGATTATCATCTAGTTTTATTTGTAATTCTTTTTCTGGTTCCTTTCTATCTTTCTTGATCTTTATTATGACAGAATCTCGTTGTGGTTCAACATCTGCAAAACTTCGAAATTTGATTGATTTTGCAAATACAACCCTATGCATGCGAATATCTTCAATCACATTTTGTCCAAGTGCCATGCAATAACCACGAATTTCATCAAATAGAGTTGCTACACTAGATGGCATGCTTGATCTAAATTCATCATAAGTTCTCTTCTTTCCTGAGATTAATCCTTCCATGTTATTACAAATTTTAATTTAAGAATATTAAGGTAGTAGATCCGCTGGTTCCAGTCTAAACAAGCGGTCTCATCTCAAGTCAAGCAAGATCCGCCACGTAGACGAAGCAGCGTGGATGCTCTACCTTAGGATTGCTCCCTCCCGGACCTCATCCCTTTCGGCAGTTAGAACCTGAGAGTCATCCCTTCGGATAACCTCAGTCCTGTATCCACCCGCTTCGGCGTGATTTCATATCCGCAAGTCAAGCGAGTACCGTCTATCTAGA
>JANWJG010000022.1 GCA_025449485.1 Nitrosotalea sp.
GGTGGCAGCAGAAGACTGCTTTGATAGAACAGCAGTGTATGCCCCAAGGTTCGCCGAGGGGCGAGCTGGCTGTTACTAACAACCCAATACATCAGTCAGTCATAATACATAGAGACTATACACGACAAAATCATACGTCATCTCTTTTAATTTTACACATCATTTGAAAAACATACCTAGTGTAAACTATAGAGCGATCATTTTTATCCCGGTACGTGCTGTTTTAGTAAGAAATTGAGTAGCGTAGAAAAAATTCACATGCACTGTGACTGTGGCATATGTGACCATTATACGGAAAAGGAATGCATCCAAAAGGAATGCAAGTGCTGTCTTAACTTTCATGTAAGATCTGGGCCAAAACCTGTCTTACATGAGAACTGAATCTGAGCTTTTTTGTATTTTTTGTTCTAGTGTAAACTGTTTACTGATAATTTCTGCGCAAAATATTTTATCTTTGGAATCATACTTTGACACCTGTGGACCACGATTCTGGCTGGACATATTATGGAAGAAGCAAGCACCTGACTGGAAAGAGCCACTTTATGTTGCCTAATACCACACAATCGCTTTGCCATCTTCATACGTTTACTGCATATGACATGAGATGCATGAAAATTACCAGCACGCATAATTTGTTCAAGAGTCAACTATGTCGTAGATGTCTTGAGATACTTGATGCGCGAGCAATATCACACTAGGGCACACTTGGCTTTTAGCGGCCCTTTGATCTCTTGTGTGTACTCAAGAGCAGATCCAAAAACTTGCTATTGTCAGTTGCCTCATCTCTTTTTGCATCGCGAACGGCTTTTAGAAATTTTGGATGTGTCTCAACTTTGACTGTTATTGTCTTGTACTCTTTTCTTGGCATTGGGATACCTTGTGTTCCGGTACACTTAAACTATTAGTATAAAATTATTTCATGATTTTTCTGTGATACTTATATGTAAAAATTTACGTTGATTTTAAACAGTACAGTACATGAAACTTCATGTTTCATAGGAAAGGATCGACAGATCTATAAATGTGATATTTGTAATTTACAAAGATTTGGTTCATTGGTGGGAGGGTTTTGAAAAACTGGAACGCGATATTGAAGAGCCATGTATTGCCAAACCTACGCTTGAAACGCTACCTGCCTCCTGAAGTTAATATCTGATGTTTATTTCTCTCATCATGTCCTGAAATTTTTGAAGTTCATGAAAGAATTTTATTCCTTTTTCTGTTATGATGAAAATGTACTTTTTCTTGATTCTGTTGACTCGCATCATCTCTGCGTCTATGAGTCTTTTACAGTTGTACATGACTGCACTATGAGACAGGTTTGCTTTTTGAGATATTCTTGATATTGCTATGCCGCCTAATCCGGCATCAAGGCATGCCTGCATGATATCATGTGTTATGCCTAGCGGTGTTCTGTATTGGTGCTTTAAGAACGGTACATCCGTTGATCTGCTGTTTTCTAGTATTTCTGATGTCATGGAAATCTACCTTGCGGCAATCTTGCTATTATGTCTGATCGAAAAATTTTATTATAAAATATTACTTGTTGTTGGGGTGAGCACAATTTAATAATGTGTATCTCTTTACGGTACAAAAGCATGCACAAGTAATATTCTGTTACTTTGGTTCTGATAATAGAGTAGCATTCCCTATATATTTCGGAGACTAAATAACGCCCGTGATAAGAGATTATGCAGTAATAACACTTGGCGTACTGACTCTGCTTGTAACATCAGGAGCTGTGTACGGTATATTGACAATAAATACGCAGATTCAAGCAAAACCCGAACAACAACTCAAGATACCTGACTATACAGCTGAGCTTGATTCATTAAAATCACAAGTTGATTCGATAAACACACAGGTTGGCTCGATGAGTGTTACATTGGCCACACTTGATACTCTGAAGAGCAATGTTGCCGATATGAACGGGAAATTAACCGATCTTGAATCAAAAACCACTACTGTATCACAAGCTGTGTCATCAACACCGACTATCTCTCTTGCAGTTGTTTTAGACAAGTCAAGTTATCTACAGACTGATGCAATACAAATTACCGCAGTTGGTGCAAATCCGCAAAAAACAGTCCAGATAGAACTACTTGACAATACAGGATTTGTGGTATTGCACAAAACAACATGGTCTGATTCATCTGGCAAAGTGTCATATCAAATGCAGCTCTCCACTGCATTACCTGCTGGAAGCTATCAGGTACAAGTGATTTCAGATCAACAGACAGGCTCGCAAGCAATTTCAATTGTGGCAAGTACCAGTACCGCAACAGGTTCTGGTTCGTTTACTGCCCAGACTGACAAGTCATCTTACAACAATGGTGATTTTATCCAGGTGATAGGATCAGGTCAAGCCGGCACCTCGATTACTGGAGTTCTTACAAGTCCTACTGGTAAAACATATTCTACTGCTACTACCATCCAGTCTGATGGCTCGTATGTCATGTTCTTTTCTCCCACATCGCCCTATGAGATAGGAAACTGGAGCATAGCTGTGACAAATCTTGGACAAACCAAGACTCTAACTATTTACGTTGGTACCGGAACAACAACTGGCTCAACTACACTCACTGCACAGACTGACAAGAGCATATATCACAAACTAGACTATATCCAAGTGAGCGGAACAGGCCAGCCAAACACATCAATATCTGTAACCCTTTCTAGTCCATCTGGAATAACTCATCCACAGACTAGTATTGTAAATGCTGATGGGACATACTCTATAGTATTCTCAATTCCAACATCTTATGAGACTGGCACATGGTCTGTGGTTGTGTCAAACAATTCACAAAGCAAGACACTTACAGTCTACATAGAAACATAAGTTTTACACTCTAGTTTTTTTGTTTATTGGTATTCTTATTGGAAAATATGTTTTACGTTATAAAATCGTGAATGCTTTCACTAGTACTTTGTTATCTATATTTCTTAGACAAGTCATATGAAAAATAATTACAAGATAATATTATGCGGTTATGGTGTACGTAATTGCACGTTAGGCTTCCAGTCTAAAAGAAGCGGTGTGAATCCGACTTGACCGCACCAAAATATTTATCCAAATATTATTGTTGTAAATATTTTTTTAAAACTATGCCTAATTTTCATTCTAGGCAATGTATTGATCTTCTATGATAATGTTAGCATATTGACATAGATGATGTAATGATAATAATATTGTAAATAAAATTGCGCAAGATAAAATACGATTCTGTTTTTGGCAAGCGACTCCTAACTGTTCTTTTTGCTTCAATATTGTTATCTTCATTTGGAGTTTTATCAGACGGAATATTTGCATCTGCAGTATCATATACGATAGACAAGACAAAATCAGGTCTTGTTGCATCTGATCCGCTAGACAATGAAACAAAAACAAAGCAACAGGTGTTATCTGATACACGATACTGGAATTACTATGGAACTGCAGTCGCTGAAAAAAACACTCCATATGACATCTACAAAGACTCTCAAGGAATGCACATTGGAGAGCCAGGACCAAACCCTGCCACTTTTGGTGACGGAAGCTATTCTGGATATTATGCCGTATCGCCTAATACAAATGCCGTTCTTGTCCATGCAGTTCTGACTGCTACAAACCAGCCTGTCTTACACAATGACTTTCAGAACCAGCTTGAAATAATGACAACAAGCGGACAGGTAAACTATCTTGACTGTGCTGCAATTACAAACACTGATGGCACATACTGGACACTTGTACACGGATATGGTGATACAGTTGAAGCATCACACTTTGATACACTATGGGTTGATACTAGTACAAATCAATCACTCACTAGGGACTGTACCGTAATCACAAACGGTGCAAACTATCTGAAACTGTACATGGATAATGTCTTGGTATATTCAAGCAATACACTTGCACTGGGAATGCCTGCACCATTTAACTACTATTTACAAACAATGAACTCGTACTATAACCAGATGCGTTATGGTATCTTCAAGGATTACTATGCAACAACTGATGAGAACATCAAGATTACAAACAATCCATCAAATGCTGCGACTGTATCACTGGTGGATAAATCTGGAACTATACTTGCAAGCTCATCCGTATCATCAGGTACTGCAACACTTGATGTTGGAAAATACCATTTTCCAATCTCTGGAACAATCAATGTCTATGATGCTAGCAACAATGTAATTGCATCAAGCCCTGAAAGCATTTACGGAGGAGATGCATTTTCTGTAAATGTATCATCTGGTACTCAGACAGCTCCACAACCACCTACAAACCTTTCAGCTACTGCGACTTCCTCATCTCAAATTAACCTGTCATGGTCTGCACCATCAGACAATGGTGGTTCAGCCATAACAGGTTACATGATAGAAAGATCACAAGACAATGGTAATACTTGGTCTACAATATCATCCAGTACCGGTTCCACATCTACCACATATTCTGACAGTGGACTTGTAACAAGTACGACTTATTCCTATAGAGTATCTGCAATAAATGGTATAGGTACCAGTTCTCCATCAAATGTTTCCTCTGCAACAACTAGCACACAACTATTTCCACCACAACCTCCAACTGGCCTAACAGCTACTGCAGTATCTTCTTCTCAAGTTGACTTGTCATGGAATGTACCAAGTGACAATGGCGGATCAGCAATTACTGGATACAAAATTGAGAGATCGACTAATGGTGGAGCATGGTCTATCGTTGTAGCCAATACAGGCAGTACAACTACAACATATGCTGACAATGGCCTGCTTCCTCTGATGACTTATTCCTACAGGGTGTCTGCAATAAATTCAATCGGTACTAGTTCTCCATCAAATACTGCATCTGCCACGACTCATCTGATGGGACCTGTGCCTATACCTGGAGGGCTAGTCAATACTGTGGGCATATCTGTGCCTAAACTCTAGTAGTTTGACAATTTATCTAACAAAATACCATATCTGAGAGACTAGCAAATTCTCTCAAGAAGAGATTTTTCACTCTCATAATAAATTCGCAGTATGGGATTTTCGTCAAGTAGTTTCAATAGATACAATGTTCCTCCCTTGCTGTATTTTTTGAGACCTTTTATGAGGTACACACTGTCGGAATCTTTTTCTGGATCCACTATGCGAACTCTTTCGCCTTTTGAAAAAATTGACATATTTTTTACAAAAAATATTGATACATTAATCTTGCGTAGAAGTTGCTAGTAACAATATTCTAGATAAAAAAAGTCAAGTGATCTGCAAAAAATACCGAAAAAACCAACTAGTTGATCGTACCGCACACAAAAATGTGATCTATTGCCTGTATTCCATGATTCTGCCTGAGGCTGTATCTATGGTAACTTGGACAATTCTTTCCTGTCCAAGTCCAACTTCCATCGATATCTTGCAGGTAGTCTCCATAATAATGGCTGACCTGAAAACTACTGGGGAATTGTATTGTTCAAGAAACTTTCTTGCTATTTGGATTGCATCACGAACCTTGTCGTCTAAATTCATAGTTAGGTAGTCATACCTGTCTATCTTTGACTCTACAAAGCCCCGCACATGTACAATTACTGTCTGTATGATTTAACCCTTAGGCGTGCCCGCTCTGTAAAAATTTCCAGTAAAATCTATCCAGAACATTATAGTTTGGCAAGACCTAGTCATGATTTGTTGGACCGGACACGGTTATAATTTGAGAAGAACTTGCTATTTGAGAGATATCATTATTCATTTTATCATGATGAATGTTCTAGTAATTTTTTAGCATATGGAAATATCTTTTGGATTTCTATATGGGGTGATGAAAATGGTATATTTTGTTTTCAGCACGTTGTTACTTGTAGTATTGTTTGTTACAATGGGCCTTGAAAATGTACATGCTCAAGTCAATAATACGACACTGAGCAATGATACCGTAACAGCAATACTGAATCAATTCAATCCTGTAAACCAGCCAATTCCTACTACGCCATATGTTGCTCCAACTGGATGCTCCATGCCACAGACTAGCAATGCCACAGGCACAGTCAACAAAATACAGTGTGGGCTGTATGCGTCTGATCCACTAAACAACAAGACTGCAACACAGGAACAACTAACGGCAAACTCTACGTATTGGATATATGGTGGAGATGCACCAGGTGAAAACGCTCCATTTTCATACTATGAAGACCCTCAAGGGCTACACATTGGAGTGCAAGCTCCATCAAATGGAACCTATGCATGATACTATGCAGTGACTCCAAGTACTAACGCAATGCTATTTCATGCAGTGCTGACTGCTCCTGTAAGCACTGTACCGTATGGTGAATTCCAGAATGGATTGTATGTGCAGACAACACAAGCACCTGTAAACTATGTCACATGTGTTTCAATAACAAATAACCTTGGAACTGTCTGGGCAATAGTTCACACATATGGTAGTCCGTTTGGATCACTTGTATTTGATACACTATGGGTAGATGATTCTGTAAACCAACCGCTCACAAGAGACTGTACCATCATAACAAATGGTCACAATTATCTCAAGGTATACCTGGACAATGCACTTGTTTATTCAAGTAATACATTGGCATTAGGTATGCCCGCTCCATTTAATGCATTTTTAGAGCCACAGACATCCTATGATGGAGGACAATTATTTGGAACATATAATGACTTTTACTCTGCCTTGGGTGAGAATATCAAGATAATGAACAATCCATCGTCTGCTGTAAGGGCTCAGGTAATTGACAGTTCTGGAAATACACTTGCAAGCTCGCCTGTTATACTTGGTAACGCAACAATTGACATTGGACGATACCACTTGCCTGAAAATACAACTATCCAAATACTTGATTCTAATAATTTGGCCATTGCATCAAGTCCAATTGAAACTGTTTATGGGGGAGATGTTTACTCTGTTGTAACTGGCTCTGCCAAATCTTCCATGTTGCCATAGGATTTGTGCAAATAATTTTTTTACAAAACAATTATTTTCCACTTGAGAGAATGACGTGATTTACAATCTGTATTGATATCATGGAAGAATCTTACCATGGCTTTATCAGTCATGTATTTGATTAAACTAAAATGGGTTTGGTGGGTTCCCGCAAAAATTGTATCATGCAAAGGACAAGCCAGCATTCTCTCCATCCATAATGATACAAAAACCCACATCATTTTTTGTAAAACTATTCCAAATTAGTAATTTGTTCAGATGGTTTAGAAGTTTGTAAAATATTGATTCAGAGGCTCTGTGTCCATGTCTCTTTCAACAGGTTTGTCATTGTGTGTACCTGTGGAGGTAACTTGGCATTTGATGGTCCCATCTGGCTTTCGTATGGTATTTCTCCATTGCACTGGACGATAATTGGATACTGAATCAATATTGATATCTTCAAGATTTATTCTGTCTATCACCCATCCGTATTCTGAATCTTTTCTGTTATAATGGGAGCGAAACATCCATGCACCGCAAATATCTCTTCGCCAAAAGACTGGATCATTTCCTGCAAAGATTTCGCCCTTTGACCATATACTCCAGATATCATCTGGTGATAGTTGCAACTCAGCTGGCCCCGCACCTAGCATGGTTTTTGATACCATGGTAATTTATTTAAGATACCATGCAAGAATCTTCTGTACTGTTATTTTTAGCCGGACTAGGTTTTTTTATGGTCTAGTTTTATTTTTACATGAAATAATTTTACGTATATCCAAGTATCCTTCCAGTACTTGCATCTATCTCTACATGTCTTGTATCGCTCTTTGACATTCCAACACACATTGTGACAACCCATCTATCTTGCTTCCATGCTATTTTTGCATTACTTACGCTATGATGCTGCTCCAAAAATTTTCTTGTAATTTCCATTGCTTGCTGTCTGCTGATTTTTACGGCAGGCTCATTACTACTGCGTATTTCTCTCAATCCTTTTCACATGATTATGAGCTAGTTGTACTGACAAACTCAACTACCCTTTTCCGTGTGATGACTATTAAACATCACTTACTTCTGTAGCATGATACCATGTTAGATAATTTGGTTCCAGAAGATAATTTTATCGTATGTGGTCTGAGAATTCCCCCAGTGAGTCAAAATCTGAAAATATTGGATCCAATTTGTGTAGAAACTCATTTAGATCACTTGATTCGTCAAGTATCTGGAATCCTTTTTCAGTGGTATGGTATAGTTTGTTGCCAAGTTCACACTTTAGTAATTTGTGTTCCTCTAAAAATTTTAGATAGAACCCTGTTTTTTCAGATGAAAGATACGTGTCATGCATTATTCTTGATTTGGTAGCGCCCTGTCTTGCCGACTCTAGTATCATTCTGATTACACTCCATCCCGTTCTACTCTTCAATATTGCCTGTCTGGATTTTTTTTATTAAAATAAATCGTACAATTTACATGTAGTTATCTTCTATTTTTGCTATATATTGTAAAGTCACCTAAGAGACCATCAAACTTTTCCAAGTTACTTTGGTATGGCGTTATCTACTTGGATTGTGCATGATGAAAAATTACCACTAAACCTTGCTACTGCAGTAAAGGCCTTGGTTTCATGCGGTTTTACATCTGATATGTTTCCATACCCTGTGGAAAGTATGTGCCAATTGCTATCAAGTACTAGCATTTTTAAGAAAACCACCTTAAACGGGGTATCTCCATTGGTAAAGTGTCCTGTAAGCAATACGTTGCCTATTCCTGCAGTACATGTAAAGTTGCTAAAACTTTGTAGGGGCAAAACTGTCGTTTCTTGCGAGTCTGCATGGGCTGGATGAAACGATATGATACAGGATGCCAGTATTGCAAAAAATATGACATATGCAGGAGTAGAATTGAGAGAATCTAGTATCTTGTGTATCATGATATGATCTTGGTGGATCACATACCCTCAGACTCGGATTGACATTTGAAACAAACGATACCGCCGTCAGAACCAAACTCTGCATCAATGTCCAATTCCTCTATATCTTCCCAACAAACATCGCAGCTTGCGCTCAACATCACTTGATGTGCATCAAATATTATCTGAATTTGCGTAGAAATTACTAGGCATTTTTTATGTAGGCGTGTTCTACGGTGATTCTAATAGTACAATGTATGGTACAAAATCCTGGACAATCAGGTTTTTTAAATTAAGGTTCTATGACTTGCAAAAACCTGGCAATTGGTTTTTCATGAGAAAATATTTCCAACTGTTTGC
Organism: Nitrosotalea sp.; assembly: GCA_025449485.1. Classification (GTDB taxonomy): domain Archaea; phylum Thermoproteota; class Nitrososphaeria; order Nitrososphaerales; family Nitrosopumilaceae; genus Nitrosotalea. Next base: position 9,165 of record JANWJG010000022.1, read on the forward strand.
TAATAGAGCCTGTTATGATATCATACATCTCGGCATGTTTGTCTTCTAGTGTGGATTTCAAATATTCCGGATGTCTATAACACTCGTACATGCTACAGTTGTATTTTTTCTCAATCTCTGATGATATATCATGGTAAATTCCTATGCTGGAAAGGGTTTTTTCAAGTACTGTATGCACCAATGTTTCTCTTATCTTATCAGATGTGTATGGTTCTTGAGTCCTGATAAATTGCTGTGAGTCTGGCATTGTATGATGTGATATATTTCGTATCTTTAATGTGTCAAGTAATATTTTTCTAGAATAATGTATTATGAGTATAAAATACGCAAGAGATGAATTGGACAAATAAATTACTAGAATTGATTATGATGCCAAAATAATATTCATCTTGTCAGAAGATTGTTATGGTGACTTTATTGCAAAGTCAAATAACCGACAATCTGTATCTTTATGCATGAGAAAACGCTATGCACTTGTCTTTGGCATGCTGATTTTTCTTGTTCTACTGATACCGTTGATGACAACCAGTGTACAGGCATTCAACAAACATGGACCCTCTCCCATACCTGGAAATCTGATTCCGTTTCCAGGTATGGGGCATGACAAAAATCACAGTCATCCGGTAATCCCATCTCATAAAAAGTAGGCTTGACCTTTTGTCTTTAACATGTACTGCACTATTTTCCTAAATGTGAACTATGTTTGTTGTATTTGATATTGTTAGATGATTTCATATTGAAAACATGTAAAGACGTTATGGTATTTTTTACGTATACTGGAATAACATATGAGATTATTTCAAATGTATGAACAAAAGTTATAGTTTGTTTTACGGCATAATGCTTTCTTCATTGCTGTTGTTTTCTTCATTTAGTTCTAATGCAAATGCACAGCTATTGCCCTTACTCCAACCTCCGACAAATCTTACTGCACATGCAGTGTCTACTACTCAAATTAATCTGAGTTGGAATCAACCTCCAAATCTTGGAAATCTGATACTGACTGGTTATAAAATCGAAAGATCAGTCAATGGTGGACCTTGGTCTACCATTGTATCAAACACTGGCAGTACTGGAACAACCTACTCTAATACGGGATTATCCCCAAGTACTACCTATACTTATCGCGTCTCTGCAATAAATTCAGTCGGTATCAGTCCTCCGTCTAACACTGCATCTGCAACTACTGCCTCTCCAACAACTGCACCGCAACCACCTACCAACCTTTCTGCTACTGCAACATCCACATCTCAGATCAATCTATCTTGGACTGCACCATCAGATAATGGTGGCTCACCAATCACCGGATACAAGATTAACAGATCTGATGATGGAGGTTCCACTTGGATTACTCTTGTACAAAATACTGGTACCACCACAACAACATATTCTGATAC